>CAZZPX010000216.1:0-6083 GCA_964655955.1 uncultured Phycisphaerales bacterium
ATTGATTTCCCGATACTGTTAATTTCTCCAGAGCGCTCAAATATACATTGGCGGAAGGCAGAGGTCTCGATCCCCAAGCGATTTTATTCGCCCCAACTGTTTTCGAGGCAGTGTCCACACCTAGTGAATTTACCTTCCATGTTTGGTCTCGGAGGTGGGATTCGAACTCACGTTATTCCTGCTCCCAAAGCAGGCGCCATAACCAGACTAGGCGACACCGAGATAATACTATTTACTGCTTTTCAGCACCAATCCAAAAAACTCTCTGTTGCGGTCAAAGTAAGCATTGTTCTTCCAACTCCTGGAACGATCATCGCCATGACGCTCATTCACACTTTTGAACACGTGCTTATACATTCTACTAAACTGAGCTTCAGGATTATGATTATAATGCGAACGCAAAGACCAGTCAACGTCTGTGTTATCGAACAATATTCGATTTTCAACGCCAGTGGTTGGACAAACGATATGTAGTTCACTAGGATGCCAAATATCACCGCCATTACATCCGTGTGGCTGTTCATACCAAAACGTTTGGACTGCATCACATTGTTTCAGTTTGTGGCGCTCTCCACATACACACAGAAAGGTTTTGTTCGCTCTTTTCTTGTCAAGTTGAGCAAGCAACTTTTCTTGTTGTCGTTTCAGCTGTTCCAGTTGTTGTTCAATTGTTGCCATTGTCTCTCCATACGTTGCACAGACTCAGAAGGAAGCATACGCTCATTATGACTGGATCTCTGATTATCGACCGCCGACCGTTTTATCCCCCACTCCCGGGGGGTGTCCAGCGTTTGACGTCTACCTGCTCCCAGCGCAGGCGTTCTATTCGATAGAGCATAACCTTCTAAAACTTTCCATTAGTTGAACTGTCATGTTATGAACAACCATACGCCCGATTGTTGTTTGCCGCTCTTATTGATCACGCGTAACCAACAAAAGCCGAATACTCCTTATGTATTGAATATTCCGTTCATGTGCACTATCCTGGTAGTCCTTTGACACAGGAATTTTCCATAACAGCTCAATTTACCATTAGTTGAGTTGTCATGTTATGAACAGCCATAACCGGGCTGCTGTTTGCTCCTCTAGAATAAGAGGCGATTGTGCTTATTGCTAAGACCGCTAAGTCTATGATTCGTCACAATACAGTTCGGTCAAGGGATTTTACCGGTGCTCCCTTAGTTTCCATCGACCAGCATTTTCCTGGTGGACACAGGAATTTTCCATAACAACTCAACTAATGGTTGTGGATGGAGGTTACGATCCTCCTACTCATCGTTATGAGCGATGCGTGATAGCCAGTTCACCAATCCACAATTGTGTTCACTATACAACAAGAGAAGAAAAAAATCAACAATGAGATAAAGTCGAAAACAGTGACAAAGTTGGCTCCAGCCATTCAAGCACGGAATCGAACCGCGAACTCAAGTTTGCAAGTTTGAAGTAACTGTTTTCTGCGCAGCATCGTTGGTACCTCTGTTCGGATTCGAACCGAAAAAAGCCTACGGTTTGAGCGTAGTGACTGTGCCAATTTGTCCTAGCCACAGAGGCATTGTAATGGTAGGAAGGAGGAGCTTCGAACTCCCAAACTGCTGGCTCTCGACCAACAAGGTATACCAATTCCCTTCACCTTCCCACTGTATTTGGAGACGGCGGAGCGAATCGAACGCTCCTCTCGAGGGTTGCAATCTCGGGCACAACCACTATACCACGCCGTCATATTTGTTTGGCAGGTCCTGAGAGATTCGAACTCTCATCTCGCAATTTTGGAGACTGCTATTTTTCCAATTAAACTAAGGACCTATTGTTTGGAGGAGGGCTGAGGTGTCGATCCCCAACCGGGTACTAGCCGGTCCAACTGTTTTCAAGACAGTGCTGCGAGCCGTCGCAGTTAACCCTCCATGATCTATTTGGCACCGCCAGAAAGAATCGAACTTTCATTAGCTTGTTTCGAAGACAAGTGCCTGGTCCATTAGGCTATGGCGGCATTTATTTGGAGCAGCTAGCGAGAATCGAACTCGCACATAAACCTTGGCAAGGTTTCAGGCTACCTTTACATCATAGCTGCATAATCCTTATTTATATTGGTGCACCCCGTTGGTTACGATCCAACCTTTCTTGCTCTTCAGGCAAGCACTTTCACCAGATTAGTTTGAGGTGCATAAATGGTGGGGGCAGAAGGACTCGAACCTTCTTACCTACTTTCAAAGAGTAGTATCTGATCCCTTCGATTTTACCCCTATATTTTGGTACCCGAGGTCGGATTCGAACCGACACGATCTTCGTTCTAAGCGAAGCGCCTCATTCCAATTGGGCTACTCGGGCATTGTTAGTTAGTTTTTGTGCCCAACCTCAGATTCGAACTGAGAACCGAGGACTTTTAAGGCCCCCCGCGCTTCCGATTAGCGTAGTTGGGCATTAAATCGTAGCATCTAGCATAGTTGGCAGCTTTCGGTGTCAATCCCACCTGTAACAATGCCTGTCGTATACTAGCACAACTATTTAATGCTGTCAGTAACGTTGCGTCATCAACATGTAAACCCTTGCAACTATTAAGTCAAGGCAATTCAAAATTCGATATATTGACGTTGGGCTTCGTCAGCAAGAGATATAAATCTTGTCCACGTTGCTTGGGTGGAACAACATTTAGATGAAGCTCTCTGCTCAAACGACTGAGAATACGAGAGTACAATTTTGCTCGCGTCTCTCTGCTGTTCTTCGCAACGACCAATACGAATTCCCAATCATACTCTGCCAACCGTTGCTTTGTGGCGTTTGTCACAGCTCCAATTATTTTGGCTGCTGTCGCTACGTTAAAGTTCTGTGTCTCTTCAGTAAACGCACCATCGACTTTTGTTCGAAAAATTACGTTAATGCCACGCAGCGAATGAAAGCTGATGGGGTCAAGCTCAACTTGAACCTCAATTCCGTCGACATCCCCGACCATATGGTCTTTACCGTGTTGAATTGTCCACTGAGTCGCCGAATCAAATGTGGTGTCCAACATTTCCACAATTGGAAAGAATTCTAATGAGTCTGTTATTTTCATTCGTGTGTCCTCAGCATACCATGTATTTACATTCGTTTGGTGGGAGTGGAAGGATTCGAACCTTCTCACCCGAAGGAACAGATTTACATAAGAGCTCTGTTCTCACAAAGCTCTTGCATCAGTCTGCCGCCGCTCTCCAACTCGACCGCACTCCCATTATTATTGCGCAATCTCACGCCCTTTTATCAGCTGATTCATATGGACGCTACTTCCGGCTTGTTCAAGTATGCTCCGGCCAGCCCCTGGATTTCTTATCTTACTGTGGGATGGGCAATTACCTCCATCTTACTTTCAGACGTGCGCAAATTCGTTTAATAAGTGGCGGACCTGACGAGTTTCGATCTCGCTGCCTCCACCGTGACAGGGTGGCGCTCTCCCGATTGAGCTACAGGTCCAATGTTAGTACTCCGGCGTGCAATTTCCGGTGACAGTTAGCACACACGCACACACACTTATCAATTTCTCTTTTGATTGCCTCCCAACTCAACGACATCGATTTACCGATTGTAAAGTCTTTTTCGGTTGGGTCCGTGTGATGAAATTCCAAGCACGCAGGTTCATTCTCTCCACACCAGACACACTTCAGGGTTTTCTTATACTCTGTAAGAAGCATTACATTTCCCTGTCGGCGTAAGTTGTTTCTCGCGTTGTGGGCCGTGGCGTACTTTTCTGCATAGTTACTTCGAAAATGTTTTCGCGCACATATTTTGCAATACGGTTGTACCCCATCCTTTTTCGTTTTGTCTTTCCTGAAGTCTGACGCGTTCTTTTCTTCTTTGCATTTTGAACATTGTTTTTTCATACTGTCCTCCTCCGTTTATTTATAGGTTCGCACCAGGAAATGAACGCGAACCCGACAACATGGAGGCGTTGTGTATATGCTCAAGGTTGCTATCTGCAATACGATGCTAGGAATCGAACCTAGACCCGCCCCTTTGATCGGGGCAGTGCTCCCGTTACACCACATCGGCGATCGTTTGATAGCAGCGCCAACCACTATCTCCTGAAGGCAAACACAACCTGCTGGAACGGTTGGCGCCACTCCAGCAAAAACAGCCTTGAACATACACAGTTGTTTGGACCCGCGTACAAGAATCGAACTTGTTAGACGTGATTCGTAGTCACATCGCTGGAATCCACCAGACGCGAGTTATATTGTTGGTCAGGGATCCGAGACTCGAACTCGGGTTCATACGCTCCAGACGTATGCGATTAGCCGCCATCTTCATCCCTGATAAAATTGGTGAAGGTGGTAAGATTCGAACTTACTCAGACTTATTGGCAATGCCACACGTTTACAGCGTGCTTATCTCTCCGAGGATTGCACCTTCATATTGATTTGTTGGCGCCGCGACGGGGAGTTGAACCCCGACCTCAACCGTGACAGGGTCGCGTGCAGATCCGCTACACTATCGCGGCGAAACAGAATCATTGGAGGAAGGCAGTGGTCACGATCCACACTCAGCGTAGCCGAGCGAAGAGCTTAGCAGGCTCCCCTGAACCCCGTTCAGTTTACCTTCCATTGATTCTTTTTCATTCTACCAGTGTGTCCTTTGCCGGCACACGATCTACTGCAGAATTTTACTTCCGTTTTTATTTTTCGTGTTCTCATAAAAGGTTGTTTGCAATGCCCACATTGGTAGTTATATTCCGGCTTGTAATCATCATACAAAGTATGAATTTCCTCGATTGACTTACAACCATATTTCGCGCGGGCCCAATCAAATTCTTTTTTCAAATCTTTCTTGTAAAGAAGGACTATATTATACCCAGCGTTTTGAGCTGCCTGAGCTTTTTCGTCAACTGATTCAGTCCAATACCCTTTGATTTCAAAGATACAGTTGCCGTCAATAAAATCAGGAAAATATTTTCCCTGCTCATATTCGATGTGCCCGGTGAACCGCTGTACAGGCAAATTATGATCTATACGATATATTACCCATACGAGTTCATAAGTTGAAGCGCAGTAAATGCCTTTATAAAATCCTCGTTTGCCTCTACCAGAGTTCTCTCTATACCCGCCGCGGGGGTTGTGTGTTTTTGACGGCGGTTGTGTTCGAACATAGGTGCGCTTCTTCTGGCGATCAATTTGCGCTTTTTTATGAGCTTCGGAAGTTTTGGCCGATATGGATTTTTTCATTTTATCGGCATCGTTCCAGCTTCTGCTGTTAGCACACGACCGCGAACAAAATTTTCCGGTTTTGTTATGTTCACTTTTGCACTTTGGACATATTTTCACTGTTTGTTCCCCATGTGGATATTTATGTCGAACCCAACATAGGACACTTGATTTGGTGTTGCGTACGGGAATCGAACCCGTCTCTCCAGTTTGAAGGACTGGGGATCTCACCAGAAATCCAACGCAACATTGTTTGTTGGGGTGATATGTCGGACTTGAACCGACACCTTCCTGATTCACGGTCAGGAGCTCTACCAATTAAGCTAATACCACCATTGACATTATAATGAATATTGATTAACAGAGGTTGTGTTAATCCACAACTACACTGATCCGCCATATAAAATGACGAACCAGTATGTTCAATACTCATTATAATGAGCACTATATTTCAAGTGCTCTAAATGAATGCCCGACCAATTTTACTCTCTGTGTTATCGCCACAGATTTCATCCTAATCGCCGCCCGTTCGCCGGATGTTTATAGTGCCCGACCGAGACCTCGTTTCTCACACACTTACTACAATAAAAAAGGGCCACTGCGTTTCCGGAGTGGCCCTTCGTGTTTTCTATTCTGGCGTGTCGTTACATCTTCTCCACACCTACACGAAGAGCGCGTCCGGGCTGCTCAAAGCGATAATCTCGCTGTGAACAAACGGAGCTCAGCCCGAGCCACATATGACTCAGTTGATGCTCAAATGACCGTTCTAAGTGTTCCATTTCTTTCATTCCTCAAAAACTTGTTTAGTTACCAAAGACCTCAGTATACATTTATTTATAACAGAGGTCAACAAAAAATTATTTTTCCAGAAAGGGCGCTTTTGAAAAAGCACCATTCCGTATATATTACATCAAG
>CAZZPX010000217.1:0-6080 GCA_964655955.1 uncultured Phycisphaerales bacterium
TTCCACTCCAGCGCGTGGCGCACCTGACCGGGCTGCTGGTCCGCGGCGACCAGGACGCAGCACCACAGCAGCGCCGCGGCAGCGGCGCACTTCGAAATCTGTTTGCCAATCATGGACATAACTCTCCTCAAGTTGCTCAGTGTCATCGCCGGAGTCGGCGCGACCGGCCGCACCAGCCGATTGCCTATAGCATAGGTCGGCGATCCGCGAGAGCAAGATGAAACCGGGCGGTGCGCAAACTCCGGCGTGGCGCCGGGTTGGGCTGCCAATGAAAAACGCCGCGAGTGAGAAGCTCGCGGCGCTGTCGCAGGGGCGTTGTTGCTTGGATTCGGCCGCTCAGCAGCCCTCGCCGTAGTGGGCCAGCAGTTCGCCGAGATCGGCCTGGTCGGTATCGCCGTCGCCGTCGATGTCGCCGGCGTCGGTCTGGTTGTAAGCCCCGAGCAGGTGGCCGAGGTCGGACTGATCGACGCAGCCATCCTGATCGAAGTCGCCGGGAATGTCAGGGATGCAGTCGCCCAGCGTGGAGAAATCGCTGGCGACGTAGTCGGGCGACATGCCGGCGCCTTCGGAGAGGCCGACCAGGATTCCGTCAGAGGCGTCGATGCCGAGCCAGGCGATGCGAATCGTGCCGTCGTAGTACAACTCGACCTGGAAGGTGTTGGAGTTGGTGGTGAAGAACTCCGGCACGTCATCCCAGGTGACGACGAGGCGATCGCTGAGACGCTTGTAGCTGATCAGGCCGCCCTCCTCGGGGTTCAGATCGTCCCAGAGCGCGGAGATGCGCGGCGGAGCGCCGAAGTGCTCTTCGAGGCTCTCGGTGTAGTCAGTGTCGCCCTGGGTGAAAGTGATGAAGCCATTGCTGCCGACGTACAGGCTCGAGTAGGCCACCTCGTAGAGGGAGACGGTGTTGCCGTCGCCGACGAGCACCTGGGCGTATTCATCATCATCGTACGGACCGGTGAGAATGCCGGTTCCCCCGGCCGGATCCGTGGGCAGTTCCGTGATGGCCTCGATGCAAGCGATGTAGCCGTCGACGTGGTTGCTCGGCTCGAAGGTGACGACGGAGCCTTCGAGGTCGAAACCGCTGCTCCACAGCTCCGTGAAGAAGTCGGGCACATCGGGCGTCTGGAACGAATAGCAGGAGCCGTTGTTGTCGTCGTGGCTGGCGTTGCCTGCGAGGTCTTCGATCGTGATGTTGAAGTAGTAGGTCTGCTCATCCTGCAGTTCGCTGATGTGGATCGAGTGCTCGGTGAGAGCGCCGAGGGAGTTGGCGGAGTGCGTGAGGTTGCCGCAGCTCGTGCCGTAGGCGATCCAACTCTTGGCGGGCTCGTCGGTGGTGAAGGTGATGGTCGCGTCGCGCGGGCCGATGTCGACGACCTGCAGGTTGTCGAGCGAGGGCGGCTGGCAGTCGATCTGCGCCGTAGCGAGGACGGGGATGTTGGTGCCGCCGTCGCCGTCGTCCGCGTCGATGTATTCGAGCGTGAGCGTGTCGCCGTGCGCCACCTGGATGACGCCGACGCCGCCCGTTTCGTCGATGGCGATCGTTGCTTCAAAGGCGGCGCTGGCGGGATCGCTCTCGTAGAGCGTGACGGTCTCGCCGAGCGGCTCGCTGTCGGAATAGACCGTGACCACGACGCTGTCCGTCACGCCGTCGTCGCTGTTCAGGTCGCAGTCGATGACGGTGAGATCGACGCTCGCCTCGCAGGCGAAGCGCGTCCCGCCGAGCTGCGCGATGCCGGCCGACGAGCAGTTGACGATCTGCGCTGAGGCGGCGACGGAGAAGACCTGCGGTCCCTGCGGGACGCTGTAGCCCGCCACCTCGACCGTGTACGCCCCGGGAGCGGGGTTGTCCACGACGACCTGCTCGATGTTGTTGAGATGATCCTCCTGCGTGCGGACGGCCGGTGCGCCGGGATCCGCGGGATCGAGCGTCCAGGGCAGGTAGGTATCGCCGCCCGGACCGATGATGCGCAGATTCAGATCGTTGATGAGCGCGAACGTGACGTTGGGCTGGGCCGGCACATCGTCCCAGGCGAGCGTGACCTTGAGTTCGGGCTCATCCTGACCGACGAGCACGAGGAAGGAATACACCTGGCCTGCCTCGACGTCGGCCTCGAAGAAGTTGCCGCTGCGGACCAGGTCGATTGCCTCGGGGGCCCGCAGTGAGCCGAAGCCGTACTTCATGTCCGGGCCGACGTTGCCGTTGTCGTAGGCGCTGTTGGCGAAGAGCACCTTGAGCGTGGAGTTGTGGAAGTCGGGCAGATCGGGGTACTGCTGGCGGAAGTCCTGCAGGATGAGCGCCCCGAGGCCGCAGGCCGTGGGCGACGCCATGGACGTGCCGCACTTCGTGGAATAGCCGCCGCTGCTGCTGCAGGAAGTGACGCCGCCATCGTCGTTGCTCTGGCAACCGGCGGTGGAGATGTCGGGCTTGATGCGGCCGTCGTCCGTGGGGCCCCAACTGGTGAAGCTGGTGACGGAATCATCGTTGGAGTTGAGCGCGCCGACGGTGATGTGATTCTTGGCGCAGGCGGGCGGCGCGGTGGTGTAGAACGTGTCGCCGCAGCGGCTGGTCTGCCGCTCGTTGCCGTTGGCCCAGACGACGCGGAAGGGTTCGCCCAGGCCCCCGCGCACGATCGTGTCGATCAGGTTGGAGGTGATGCCGTAGTCGCCGGTGATCTCGCAGTCCCAGTAAAGCGCGGTGTTGGTGCCGATCGAGTTGTTGGAGATGTCGGCTCCGTAGACGTTGATCGCTTCGCCGTAGTCGTCTTCGAGGTCGCCGGGGTTGTTGTAAAGGAAGACGCCGCTGCTGTCCCACTCGAAGCCGTAGGACTCGAAGGTGACCGCCGGGGCCATGCCCTTGTAGTTCGGATTGGAGACGCCGCCGCCGCCGATCGTGCCCGCGACGTGCGTGGCGTGATCGGAGAGGCTCGACGTGTCGCGCACGGTGTGGCGGCCCTGGAAATCCACATGGTTCGAGTAGCCGTACCCGCCGTCGTAGACCAGCACGTTCACGCCGGACCCGTCCAGCCCGTAGGGCGCTTGCCAGACCGTCTCGACCTGCGTCAACTCGCGGTTGCTGTTGTTCAACTCGTCGAGCCTGGGCAGCGGCGGCTCGATCCACTGCACAGCGTCCTCCGCGGCAAGCGCCTTGATCTGCGACAGGGGCAGTTCGATCACCAGGGCGTTGATCGACTCGAGGTAGTCGCGCACCTGGGCGTCGAACTGGCGCACCAGCGCGTCGCCCTCGCCGTCGAGCCGCACATCGCCGTGAAACATGATGTACGCCGCCACCGTCGGGTCGTCCTGATCGGCTGCGAGTTGGCGCCGCAGTTCGAAGTCGCCGAGTTGCGCCGGCGGAAGCTGCTTGATGCCTGACACGACCGCCCAGAACGGCGGCTCGCCGGCCCGAAAGGCGCGGTGCAGCTTCCACTCCGTGTCGATGGCCAGAACCGCGTTGACGACGGCACTGCCCGCCAGCGCCTCAGCGTCGACAGCGTCCGCGCTCAGGCTGGCGAAGTAACTCTTGCCGCCCAGCGACGCCAGCACGGTGAGCCCGTCCGCGGCGAGCTGCGCCCGCAAGCCCGTGTCGAGCGGCTGGTTGAACTGCACCACGACGTGCCTGGCGTCCTGCCGCGCCGAGAGCGTTTCGATGTGCCTGACGAGCGCGGCGCGCGACTGCGGCTGCACGTCGAGCGTACCGCTCTGCCAGCGGATCACCTCCGCGCCCGCACCCGCGGCAAACAGGAGCACGGCGACCAAAGCGGTCGTGCCCATGCGCCCTCGGCTCCCCTGCGATACTCGAGTGGTTTGCATGATTCTTCTCTATCCTCTCTTGGAGTGTCGGCCGCGCCCGAATGAGCCTGGGCCTGAGCCTCTATCAAAGTATCGGCGGTCTCGGCCGGGCACCGCATCAACCGCCGGACAGCTGGACGATGAACTCGACAGTCGCGGTTTCCTGAACAGCGGTGCCGGGGCCGAAAACGGCCGGTCATCGCTGGACGGCAGAAACGCCCAGCCACAACAGCATGATTCGTCCTTCGCCGTCTGTCCAGCGAAATACTCGATGGCTGCTGGGGAACCGCCCGAGGCTGGCGATCACATGCAGCCTCGTCCATCTGGCCGCCGATAACCTGCCCGGCGTCACTTGCAAGCCGCGCCGTAGTGTGCGAGCAGTTCGCCGAGGTCGGCCTGGTCGACCAGGCCGTCGCAGTTCAAGTCGGCGCGCGGGTCATGGAAGGGATCGTTGGGGGGCAGTTCGTAAGAGGCGAGCAGAGCGCCGAGGTCCGACTGATCGATGTCGCCGTCGCCATCCACATCGCCGGGGCAGAGGGGGTGCGCGATGTCGATGATGGTGAACTCGCGATGCAGAAAGTCCGCGCCGGTCGAGGCGCTGGTGGCGTCGGTGCTGATCGTCGCGAGAATGGGAAACTCGTGCGCGCAGTCGTCGGTGCGCACCGCGGGGACGATGCCGCTGTCCTCCGGCACGATGAGCGTGATCCTCTGCGTCGTCGTCGTGAAGTCGTCATCGCGCGGCGTGTCGAACCAGACCGTGTAGACGACTTGATCTTCCCATTCGGGATTGACAGCGATTCCGGGAATGTAAATGTCAAAGATTGCGGGTGGGCTCGCGAAGAACGTGTCATACCTCATGGCGGGAAACGCGTCGACTTGTCCGGAAGGCGGCTCGTAGTCGCCTGCGAAGTCATGCTGAAAGAACTTTACCTCATCGGCGAGAATTTCGACGGATGAGGATTGCGTCGTCCAGTCGTTGTCGGCACTGATCGTGACGACGATGTCGAAGGTGAAATGCGTGACGCCGCCGTTGAAGTCGGGGTGCTGCGGATCGTCGCCCGGGCCGACGCTCGTATTGTCGACAGCGACGAAGCCAACATCGATCGTTCCGGTTCCCTGCGGTTCGCATGGCCCGCACTCGATGTCATCGGGACAATGCCAGTAGATCATCATCCAGGCAAGGTCGGCCTGATCGGTGTCGCCGTCGCCGTCGACATCTCCCGGGCAGTCACCACCGTCGCAGCCAAAGTCAGCGAGCACCCAGGCAAGATCGTTACTGCCGACGCCATACACGGCAGGGTCAATGTCACCACACGCCTCCGCCCAGGTCGAAGGGGGGAGCCCGGAGAACAAGAGAACAGCAACGACGCAGGCCAAGCAGAAGGTCCGGGCACCGGTTCGCTTCGACATGGCAAGGCTCCTTCGGCCCGCGCGGCCGGCAGCCGCTCCACTCCTTTCGAAGATTACTCCGGGTCGACGGCCTGGTCCAGAAATGACGCAACCCCGGGTCGCTCAGCGCAGGGGGCCAGCGGTCCACGGGTTTCGCTGCGCTCCGCGCGCCCGAGAAGCGTCCCGAGTACGTGTCTTCCCGCAGCCTCACATAGCTCCCGCCATGCCGGGGTCGGGGGCGGCATGCGTGCGATGATGCCTGCACGTACACGGCGGCACGGGCGCCGATCGGCGAACGCGCCTGGCGCCGCTGGCTGGCGCGGTCAACCGGCGCTGCTGCCCCCTGACCTGGGCATGCGCCGGGCGATGTGGCGGTCCGGATGAGCGAGCCGGCTCACTCGCAGGCGGCGCCGAAGTTGGCGAGCAGGATGCCCAGGTCCGACTGGTCGGTGTCGCCGTCGCCGTCCACGTCGCCGTCATCTGTGAGTTCGTATGTCGCCAGCAGGATTCCCAGGTCTCCCTGCGTCACCGAGCCGTCGCCGGTGAGGTCGCCCGCGATGGTGTGCACGCTGAGCGTCGCCGCGTCGCTCACGATCGTCTGGCAGCCATTGCTGATGAGCACATCGTACGAGCCGGCGTCGTTCATGTGCGTCTGCATGATGATCATCGTCGCCTCGGTGTGCTCGGGCAGTTCCTCGCCATCCTTGCGCCACTGATAGGTGAGCGGATGATTGCTGCTGACGTTGACGGAGAAGACCGTAGGCTTGCCGGCACAGATGCTCCACGGCTGCGGCTGGCCGAGGATCAGCGGCGGCTGAAACTCCTGCACGCAGGAGAGATTGGCGAAATAGGGCACGACGGCTTCGTCGACGATGCGCTCATGGAAGCGCATGACCAGG
>CAZZPX010000218.1:0-6077 GCA_964655955.1 uncultured Phycisphaerales bacterium
TATGTTGCGGCACGCAGCGCCGAGAGATTCACTGAGACGACATCGACGCCCGCATCGATAAGCGCATCGAGCGTTCCGACGTCTGCCAGCAGGTCCGTTTGTACGTGCACGCGCGCTCCCCGCGCCTTCGCCTGTCGCACGAATTCCGCACACTGCGGATGCTGCAGGGGATCGCCGACGCCCGCGAACGTGACGGCGGGTGGCGTGCCGAGGGGCAACTGTTGCAGCACGCGGTGCAGGGTTCCCTCGTCGAGAGCGGGACGCTGAACAGGTGCGCCGTCAACGGAGCGCCGGGGCACTGCCGCCGGACCGCTTGTCAGTCTCTCCGTCGTAAGCTCGATCACCAGGTGCTGCGGCAGATCCGGCGGCGCCGAGCGCTGCCGGGCCTCGAGGTGAGCAACGGTGCACTCCGCGTCCACGTCAGCCTGTTCCAGCAGCGCCGCCGCAGTGCGAATTCGCTGCGCTGAGGAGAGCGCCGCCGAAGTGAGCGACTGCTGCACCGCCTGCGGAATCTGCAGGCAATTGTCCTTGGCGATGGGATCGCCCTGCGGCTTGACGGGCAGGTAGCCCAGCATGCAGCCCAGCGTCGCCAGCGGCTGCGCTTCCGCGAGCTGTTCGAGCACCGGCCGGCTCAGCACCATGCCGCACAGCCCCGGCGGAGCCTGCGTGAACACCAGCGCGAAGCGCTCCGGCGCGACCCAGTACTGCTCGATGAGCCGCTCGCACAGCCTCGCGTCGAGCAGCGCCCAGTCCGGTCCGACGCACAACGCAGCGCTCAGGCCGCGCGCCTCGAGCAGGGGCAGCGTTGCCTCCGCCGCGATCAGTTCATCGTGGATTGTCAGCCCGCCGAGCGCGCCGCGCCAGCACGTGGGAGCAAACGCCCGCGCTGCGAGGATTGCGTCCTGCTTCGCTCCCTGTGGGTCGCCCTTTGTCTGGACAATCTCCACGGGCAACGTGAGTGCGGCAGAGTCAATCAGCGCATCGGTCGCGACTGCGTCGGGCGTCAGCACCAGAATGCTCGTCAGATGACGACAGCGACAAAGCCGTGACAGCGTGAACTGCAGGAGCGTGCGCTCGTCGCCTTGTTCACCGCGCGGTCGCGACGCCAGGTGTGCCAGTTGGTCCCCGCGGACGGGCAAGACGGCTGCGACGCGCTCCTTCGTCCGCAGGCGCTTGCGCGGAGGTTCGCCCTCGCCGAGGGCGGCGGGTGGGCGCGTGTAGCTCTCGGGCGCCAACTTCACGCCGAGAACCCGATCCTCCGCCAGCTTGAGCAGGTCAGCCATGATCCTGGCGGCGTCGCGAATCCACTCGACGTTGGGCACGTCGCGTTCGAGCTTGCGCCGCTGTTTCTCCAGCGCCGAGAGATCCTTCTCCATGGCGATGGCGCGATCGGCCTTGAGGCGGCGAAACGTCCCCGCCTGGTTGAGAATCTCGACGACGCTGAAGGCCCGCGACAGTTTCTTCACCTCCGCGCGCAGGCGCTCAAGCTTGCGGAAGTGCTTTTCCATCTGTGCGCGATCGTCGAACTCGGCGAGCATTTTCTTGAGCAGCGTTCCCGTTTCCTTGCTCAGCCGACCCAGTTCACGCACCTCCTCGCGCACCTGCCGAACCTGCTTCGCCGCGATGTCGAGACGCTGAGGATCCAGCTCGAGCGGCGCGAGGGGAATCTCAGGCAGGTTGTCGCCGAGGAACGCCTCAAGCGCTTCGGCAAGCGGCAGGATCTGCGTGTGCGCCTTGCGCGTGCCGCCTTCCGTGGCGTCGATGAGGCGCTGTGGGGCGCGGGCGAACTCGCGCTCGAACTGGTCGAGATAGGTGTGCATCTGCTCGTCGACGAAGATGCTGCGTCCCTGCTGATCTTCGAGCTTCCTGGGGCGGGTGCGGCGAATCCGCTCCCACTCCATCATCTCCAGCGTGCGAAACGGATTCAGCTCCGGCCCCCACACGTCGTGTATGGGATTGCGCCCGCCGTAGTACAGCCCGTCCGTGAAGCCGAGATCCTGGCCGATGAAGATGATCGGATCGCAGCCGAGATGCTGCGCCAGGTAGAACGCCAGGTGGGCGACGGTGGCGCCGGCGGGAACCTTGCCCATGTCGCGGTCGAGCCCGCCGCGCAAGACCAGCGTCGACAGGGCGTCGGCGCAATTGCGAATCGGGCCGGGGAACGAATCGAGAATCGCGGGGTTCGCCTTTGCCTCGGCGACAAGCTGCACGCCGCGCACGTCGTCCGCGGTCAGCCCCTCGTAGAACCGCTTGCTGATCTCGTGGTAATCGAGCGCGGTGACGAAGTGCGGGCGAATGCCCTGACGCAGGAGCGGCTTGAGCACGGTCTGCACGGCGATGATCACGCACTTGTCGCGCACGCCCGGACGCTTCAGCAGCACGACGTTGCGCGCCAGGCTCGGTCCCGCGGAGACGACGATTCCCGGCTTCGCCGCGCAGCAGCAGCGCAGCTCCGCGATCCCCTCGCCGCCCGCATAATGCTTGAGATTGGCGAGGATATTGCGCGCGGTGGCGTGCATCTGCACCAGCGTGGTCTGCACGGAGAGGCGGGCCGCGGAGACGTAGCGCGTGAAGGTGTCGGCGAACCGCTTTGCCGAATCGCCGAGCCGCGGCAGGCTGGGCGCGTGCTCGACGAATTGCACGCCCTGGGCGACGAAGGCATCCTGCCCGCGCAATTGCAGCGACACCACCGAACCGTCCTCCGCATCGGTGAAGAAGATGAGGTTGCAGCGTCCCATCCAGCGGCAATCGAGCCGTTCCAGCATCGTCCGCAAGAGGCGCAGGTCGGGTTCGAAGACCAGGACCGCCCCGCGCACGCCCATTTCCTTGCAGATCGCCTCGACGTGGTAGCCCAGGCCGAACCCCAGAATGACGGTGATCGGTTTCTCGCGCACGTTGGCCTTGTCCACGAGCGCCTGGATGTCGGCAAGGGGTCGGCGCCTGCTCGCCAGCCAGCGCCCGTTGAGCCGCGCTGAGGGAACTGCATCATCCGTCGCCGCGAACTCAATCTCGTCAGCGCCGTATGCTTCCACATCGCCAAGCGCCTCGGCAAGGTCGCCGTTCAGCTTGGCGAGCGCTGTGAGATTGGCCTGCAGCAGGGCCGCTGCGGGCGCAGTGATCGCTTGTGTATGCTCTGTCGCGGTCATGCTGTTGTATCGGTGAGCGGAGCACCTCCGCATGAAGGGACCGGCCATGCCCCCCCTCGCCCAGACGCTTGTCCCCGACCTGGAACAGCCCGCGGCGGTGGTGCGCTACGCCCTTGAGAGTCCCGCCCCGGCCGCTGTCCTGGCGGTGCTCGCAGCGCTGATTGCGGGATACGTGCTGCTGCGCCTGGGGCGGGCGAGAGCGGGGCTGATCGTGGTGCTGGTCCTGCTCGCGCTGGCCGGAGGCGTCGTGGCGCTTGCGTCGTTCGTCGAGACCAGCCGTGAAACGGTGATGGAGCAGAGCCGGGCCTTCGTCGATGCGGCGGCGACGGGCCGGCGGCGGGACGTCGCCGACCTGCTCAGTGCTGACGCAGGACTGGGCGTCGCGGAGCGACCGGGCGAACTCGGGCGCGACGCCGTCCTCGGCCTGGTGGACCGCGTCGGCGCACAAGACCTGCTCGTGTCGCATTCGATCAACGAGGTGCGGGCCGGCCGGGTGATCCGCGGGGAACTCGCCACGCAGGTGCAAGTCACCGCTTCGGCGCGCGGAGGCGGGGCCTGGCCCACCTGGTGGCAACTCGACTGGACCCGCACCGACGCGGGCGACTGGCGCCTCAGCCGCATCACCTGGCTCACGCTGGGCCCCACGCGCCCCAGCCTCGGCGCGCTCACCCGTTGACCGGCCCGGTCATCACGGCATCTGCACGCTCATGTTCAGCCGCCCCGGGCCGTCCACCTCGACCAGGCCCACCAGCACGCGCTCTCCGGCGAGTTTGGCCACCCCGCCCGGCAGCTTGATGTAGACCATGCGCGACTCGCCGGGCTGCAGTTCGCCCACCGGCCGGTACAGCTTGCCGTACGCCGCGTGGGCGACGTAGGCCTTGTAGTCGCTCGCCTCGGCGGAGCGGTTCGTCACCTGCAGGACCACCACCGCGTCCTCACCCGTCAGTTGCACGCTGGGCGTCAGGAGCACCTTCCTGAGCCCCAGTTCCACCACCTGCTCGATGCGGAACTCGAGCGCCTCGCTCGACAGCAGCGTCACCTCCGCGGCGATCGTGTGCCACCCCGCCTGTTCGCTCGGTGGAAATGTCAGCACCAGCGGCAGGCGAATGGTCCGTCCCGGCGGTACGGAGAAGATGTGATGCCGCGGCGAGAAGTCCCACTGCTTCGGCTCGACCAGCAGCAGTTCGCCTGAGACGGTCATCGGCCAAGGATTGTTGATCTCGATGTAATGGTGGTGCTCGTCATAGGTGCTCTGGATGAAGCTCGGCTTCAGGCCGAACTGCGCCCGGAATTCCGCCAGGTGCACGTCGACGTTCTCGATGAAGACCGGTGCGGGCCCGAGCGGGATCACGTGCGCGCCGCGCTCATCGCGCACAGCGGGATCGGCGTTGCCGAACAGATCCATCACGCGCACGTCGCCCGTTCCCAGGAACATGTCGATCACCGCCTGCTCGGGCGGCGCCGAGTCGTTCCAGGCGACGATCGTCCCCGGGGCCGTCGGATCCTCAGCATCGCCGAGTATGAACGCCCGCACGCCTTCGACCACCGGATAGGCTCCCAGCACGCGCCTGCCGGGGAGATGCTGTCCCAGTTGCCGCCACGCCGCCAGCGCCGGCCGGGGCATGAGCTGCGGCCGAACTTCGCCGACCATCTGCCAGGGCCGGTCGATTGCCAGGCACGGCGCGTCCAGCATCCAGGCGATCACCGCGCGCTTCGCCATCGAGATCAGCGCGGAATGGTCGGAGAAGACCGCTGGATCCGGCATCTCGAGAACGAAGCAGTTCTCCTCGTTCTCCGTCCAGTTCAGCAGCGTCGTCGCGATCGTGTCCAGGGGCAGCCCCCATGGCACGACCACGGTCCAGCCGGCCGGCGCGTCGATCTCCGGCCTGGGCAACTGCTGCAGCGACCACGGCCACAGCACCACCGGGCCGGGCACGAACTGCTGCGTCTTGTTGTGGAAGGCCTGCGTCATCTCCGGCAGATCCGGCGCGAAGAAGGCGTCATCGTTGCCGGTTCGGCCGACCTGCCAGCGCGAGGACTGCTGCCCGTACTTCACGAGCACCGGATTGAGGTAGTCGGCATAGGCGCTCTCGCCCAGTCTCAGGAGATCCAGCAGGTTCGCCGCGTCGAGACGCTGTCGCTGCGCCAGTTCAGCGGGGAGCCGCTGCAGCACGAACGTGATGCGCACGTGCTGGTAGAGCAGCTTCTGCAGGGTCGGATCGGGCGTGCTGAAGTAGCTGCCCAGCCCCTTGAGGTTCAGCCCCTCCGCCCAGGCGGGGAGCCAGACCGAGCCCGAGTTGAGTTCGTCGAGCAGTTCGGGCAGGTGCTTCATCTCGTCGGCGCCGATCGTCTCCGCGATGATGCCGAAGCGCTTCTTCTCGCCGCTCGCCGGGCCGTCCGGCGGAAGATACGCAAACGCAATCGAGGCGCTCGCCACGACCTGTTCGTCGTTGTGCAGTTCCAGAATCGCCTGATACCAGCCGAAGCGCGCCACATCCGGCTCCCACGCCATTTCCCGACCGGCGCGCACAAGTTCGAAGCTGTGTTCGGCAACGGACGCGCCGGCGACGTCGAGGACGCGGACCCGGCCGCGCAGGTTCTCCCGGGCGACATCATGGATCGTCATCGTGAGCCGCGGCGACTGCGGCGCGATGATGATGTTGGTCGGCTGGTTCGTGCTGAGTTCGATGCGCGGCGCCAGGTAGACCGCGACGTCGTCGAACCAGGCTGCGCCGCTCACATCCTGCAGGCGCGCTTCGTGCGGCGCCAGATTGCGCTGCTCGTACTGCGCGGGCTGCAGCAGCGAGAGTTCGAGCGAGATGTGCGTCGCCTCAGGGTATTTGCCGAACAACTCCACGTGCACCAGCGTCCACTCGCCGTCCGTTTGCAGCAGTTCGGTCTCAGCGCGGCTGTCCTCGATGGGCGTGCTCG
>CAZZPX010000219.1:0-6060 GCA_964655955.1 uncultured Phycisphaerales bacterium
CAACGAACAGCTCTTCCGTCGCAACTACCGCGATCCGGTGCTCGTCGCCTGCACGGACGGCGTGGGCACCAAGGTCAAGCTCGCCGCCGCCATGCGGATCTTCGACACGGTCGGCATCGACCTGGTCGCCATGAGCGTCAACGACCTGATCGTCATGGGGGCGGAGCCCCTCTTCTTCCTCGATTACCTCGCGGTGCACAAGCTCGATCCGGCGATCGGCGAAGCGATGGTGCGCGGCGTGGCGGAGGGGTGCAAGCAGGCACGCTGCGCCCTGCTCGGCGGGGAGACCGCGGAGATGCCCGACGTCTATGCCGAGGGAGAGTTCGACATGGCCGGCTTCGCCGTCGGCGTGCTCGAACTGCATCGCGAAATCTCCGCCGACCGCGTCTCACCCGGCGATGTGGTCATCGGCCTGGCGAGCAGCGGCCTGCACAGCAACGGCTACTCGCTGGTGCGCAAGGTCGTTGAGCACGCGGGGCTCGATCTGCAGAAGGTGTACGAGGACCTCGATCCGGCGCGGCGCCTCGGCGAGGTGCTGCTCACGCCGACGAGAATCTACGCGCGGCAGGTCGTGCGCGTCCTGCGCCGCTACACGGTCAAGCGCGTGGTCACCGGCATGGCGCATATCACGGGCGGCGGCCTGCCCGGCAACCTCAACCGCGCCCTCAACGACAAGGTCGACGCCCGCCTCGACCTGTCACGCTGGCGGCGCCCGCCTGTCTTCGACTTTCTGCAGAAACACGGGGACATCGACGAAGCGGAGATGCGCAGCGTCTTCAACCTCGGCATCGGCTATGTGCTCGTCGTGCGACCCAGCTTCGCCGAATCCGTGGTGCGGCAACTGCGACGCCTGAAGGAGGACGCCCGCATCGTCGGTGAGATCGTCCCCGGCGCGGGTGGAGTCATCGTCGACTGACGTTCGAGCTGGTCCCGGCTCGCCGCTGCTTACGAAGCGCCGCGCCCTCGTCGCGCATCAACCGCGCGCCCGCGGCGCAGCAGCCAGATGCCAAGCAGACCCGCGGGGACAATGATGACGAGTTCGCCCGCGCGGTTGAGCAGATCGGCGGCAAGTGCGATGCCGGTGGCGCCGCCCGCCGCATCTCCCGTTGCCAGCCACCCCGCCGGCAGAATCGCCGCGGTCAAGCCCACCGCCCATTCGCGCAGCCCGAGGCCGTTGCTGGTGAAGGGAACGAAGGTGGCGAGCATGCCGACGCCGGCGACGGCCGATGCCCCGCTAAGGCTGATGTCCCTGCCGAGCAGCGCGAAAACGATGCCGTAGCGCGCCACCCAGAGCAGCGCGTCAACCTGCCGCAGCGCCAAGGCGTGCGCGAGTCGGCGCAGAAGCGCCTGCTTCGTCCCCGCGCCGACTGCGAGGCCGACGAACACCGGCGCAGCCAGCGCGTAGGGCACGGCCGCGCGGGGCATTAGCGCCGCCGCCACGAGCAGCATCGCGCACACCCCGCTCAGCCCGATCGCCTGCAGCACCGTCTTGCTGGAGTCGGCAAGTGTCACGCCGAAGACTCGCTTCTGATACGCCACGCGCCCCAGCAACCCGGCGCGCAGCGGCAGATAGTTCAGCAGCGATGCTGCCATGATCAGCCCGCACACTGAGCGGAGCGGCAGCGGCCGGGCGGCCGCGTAAGGCCGCGTCAGCAGCCAGTACAGCCAGCTTGTGCAGAAGAGGTTCGCCGCCACGCAGAGCAGGAAGGCCGCGATAAGCGATGCTGAGGGCTCGGCAAGTTGCTCGCCCGCCTGCGCCAGGTCACCACGCCTCAGCCAGACAAACACGCCTGCCGCCGACAGCAGCACCACGCCCAGCGCCCACTTGCCCAGGCCGACCCAGCGCGGACGGCCGCGGCTCGGCTCGGGCGGCGCTGCGTTCATTTGCTCGGCGTCTCATCCCCCGCCGTCGGCTCGGCCTGCTCCTCCTGGGCGGCCTGGGCGAGGAGCACCTCCCGCCGGGCGCGGGCAAGAGTGCGCACACGCTCCGAGTCGTGCTCGAGGGCGGCTGTAAGGATGGGATCGTCGAGGTTCCGGGCGCGCGTGGCGACGTAGGCGAGCGTGGTGAACTCGCCTGCCGCTGCCGCCGCCGCTGCCATGAGGGGATCATCGTTGGGAAGCGGCGTCATCCCCTGGCCGCGCACCAGGATCCACGCCCGCTCTAGGTCCGTGAATGCACCGACGCGCTCGAGCATCGCTTCGCGAATGCGCGCCCGGTCGGACGCGGAGACCGGCTCGAGCTGGCGATCCTCCGGGGTTCCCACGACCGCGATCGCCACGCCGAGCAGGCGAAAGCGCATCATCCCCCACGCCTTATCGAGGTTGAGCATCAAGCCGACCGGGTCGCGGAAAGGCCCTGGCACGCCGAACGCGATGATCTCGTCGGCGAGCGCCTCCACGCCCATGGGCCCGGCGACGTACAGCGCGCTCTCAGTGGCGGGCGTGTAGTCCAGGATGCCGCGATAGCGCAGCATCAGGTTCATGCCCGGCGTGGCCCAGGCGAACTCGAGATGCTGATCGCGATTGACATCGACCTCGACCACGAGCGACTGGCGTGGATCGAGCCGAAAGCGCCGATGCAGGTCCACGATGAGCGGCAGGAAACGCGCCTGCACGGACCGACCATCCAGCTTCAAACGAGCGGCAAGCATGAGCCGGCTGCTGATCGGCGCCTCGGGACCCAGGGCCAGCGGGTAATTGCTGTTGTTGCGCACCGTCACCGTCAACGTCGGCCGATCGAGGTACTCGAGCTGATTCGTGGACGGCTCGAGGGTGAGGCTGATCACCCGCGTCGGCTCGGACCAGAGGTTGAGCAGATCGCCGCCGACCTGCTCGCGCGCCACCCTGTTCATCTCCACCGCCGTCTCCGAGAAAGCGGGGGCGGGGCGGCCCAGCATCTGTTCGAGTTGCGACTTGGCGAAGAGGCCGATCTGCGTGTCGGGCTGCGACTTCCAGACGGCGGCGAGGTGGCGGATCGCCTGGCGCGAATCACCCGCCTGCCGCTCCAGCAGCGCCATGCCCAGCCGCGCCAGGTCGTCGGTCTCCGCCTGCTCGAAATGCCGGTTCGCTTCCTCGCTCTCGCCTCGCCGCAGCGCGAGCCACCCCTGAAAGCGATGGCGGGCGGCGTCGCGCACGCGTCCATCGGAGAGATACTCCTCGAGCAGAGCCGGCACTTCGTCGAGGCGAACATCAAAGAGCACGCGCACCAGGATGGACTCGCCCAGCAGCGACGAAAGGTCCGAGAGCGCGGTCTCGAGTTGGGCTCGCTTCACGTCCGCGGCAAGCGTCTCGTCCTGTCTGGCCGTCTCGATGTCCTGCCGCGCCGTCTCCACGTACTGCTCGAGCCTGGCGATCACCTTGCCGGCGGCGACTTCCGCCATGGCGTCGCGCTCTGTCGCCTGTGCGATCATCGCCCGCAGCCACTCGAGCGAGACGGGCAGGTCGATCACCAGATCCTGAAACGGGGGATTGTTCCAGTCGATGGGCGTAAACGGCTCGCCGAAGCGCTGCTTGCGCCGATTTTCCTCTTCGAGCAGTTGCAGCCGACGCTGTCGCTCCCCGACCGTCAGCGCGCCCTGGTAGTTGTCGAGTGCCTGCAAGGCGTCGCTGTCACGATCGTCCGCCCAGAGCGAGAGCACGCGAATCATGAAGGTCGAATCATCGAGGCGCGTGCGTTCGGTGTTCAGCACGCCGATCGCTGCCCCGACGAAGCGCCCCGACTCCGCATAGGCGCCGTGGCTGAGAAGATGCCTGGCGATGGCGATGATGGTCGAGGCGTCCATCGGGTCGGCGTGGAGCAGGTTGATGAGCAGTTCGAGCTGTTCGACCGGCTGATCGGCGCGTCGACCCGCATGAAACGCCGCCGCCAGCGCCGCCGCCTGTTTGTTGGTGGCGTCGAATCCGATGGACTGCGCCAGCAAGGCGGTGAAGCGCTCCAGGTCGCCCTGCTCGCGGGCCAGCACCGCCGCGTCGTAAGCCAGACGCGAGCGAATCGTGGCGTGGAGATTCTCGCCGTCCGGCCCCAGAAGGCGCTCATAGGCGGCGAGCCGCTCCTCCCCGCTCTGCCGCGCGCGGACGGCGTCATCGAGCAGGCGCAGCTTGGCCACCAGGTCGGTGGGATCCTTGGCGACGAGCCGCCGGGTCCCGTCGATTACCAGTTCGCGCTCATCGGCCCACCCCGCGGCCTCAATCATGAGACGGAGGATGTGGGGATCGTCGTTGGCGAGCCCGGCTGCCACGTCCAGCGTACGAGCGGCGAGCCGATACGACTCACGCGTGGGATTGCGCTCGGATTGGATCGCCAGGACGGCTCGGCGCACCAGTTCCTGCGCGAACATCTCCTGCGTGGCCTGGCGCTCGCGCTGGGTGTCGAGCGACTGCGACTGCACCTGTGCGAGAACCGATGGGGGCGACACGAGCAGGAGCAGGAGCAGTCCGAGAAAAGCGATCTGTCTGGGAATCATGCGGGCAGTTTACGTCAAGAGGAACGCGGCTGCGTACGCCAGCGTGCCGCCCATGCTGAGCGCCAGGACGCCCGCCGCCAACCACTCGCAAATGGCGACGGCGCGCGGCCAGGCCGCCGGAAACACGCGATCGGCGACGATGACCATAAAGATGAACTGGCCGGCCACGACGGCGGCCGCGCCTGACGCTACGACCGCGCCGTGGGGCAGGTTCGCGGGAAGCTCAGCAACCCGCAAGAGGTATCCCCCGGCCAGGACCAGACCGACCGACCACGCAAGTCCAGCCAGGAGGCGAGCGCTCGTGAGCAGGTGCTGGAGTATCATCAGGGAATCCTCGCAGTTCGCTTCCGCGTCGGGGCGGGTGCGAGCGGGTGCATCTCGTCATCTCGCGCTTCCGATAATATAGCAGGAGAGCCCGGCGAGGCGGCACGCCCCCTCGCGCAAGCGTTGACGCTGCCTGCGGGTGCTGATACCGTCGCTGCCCGCAACGATGATCGATTCGCCGCACGCGGCGGCGGCTGCACCGCCACACGACCACGCCCGGCGAGCCCTCCGCAACCCCTCTCCGAGCCACGCCAATGCTGCACTACGGCAAGATCCTGCTGGCGATCCTTCTGATCGCCGCCGTCACCAGCCCCGCCGGGGCACAGACGATCAGCACCGATCTCTATGGCAAGCAGAGCCTCTCCACCGACGACCTGCAGCAGATCAGCGACGTCGTGCTGACCCAGATCGAGCGGATGGAGAGCGGCGACGCCTCCGCCCAGCGCACCGCCCGCCGCACGCTCCTGACGCCGCTGCAGAGCCCTGTCACCTCCGCCACCTTTCGCCTCACCTACTCCCGAGCGGCCGTCGAGCCGCTCCGTCGGCTCATGGAGTCAGGCGAGGTGGACACCGCGATGAGCGCCATGCTCGTCCTGGGGTGGGTGGCGACGGATGCCTCCGTCGATGCGCTGCTCCAGGGGCTCCGCGTCGAGTCGGAGGCCATCCGCTACGGCAGCGTCACGGGCCTGCGACGGACCTTCCTGCTGAGCACCGGCGAGCAGTCCGCCGCCCCCGCCGCCACGGTCTGGAAGGCGGTGCGCCGCCTCACCGCGGCGCTCCCCGAGGAAAGCAGCCCCTACGTGGTCCGCGCCATCGTCGGCGCGCTGCTTGCCTCCCCCCGCGACACGGCGGGCGTCGAACTCGCCGCCGCGCTCAACCAGCGGCTGGACCGGCCGGTGACGGAGAGCACGCTCGCCGATGAGCGCAGCCACTTTCTGCTGGATGCGTATATCGCAGCCGCCTTCGGGCTGCGCAATGAACTGATCCAGCCGGACCAGGACGATGCGCAGTTGCTGGCCGCCGCCGCCGAACTGGGCGCGCGGTACCTCGTCTGGTGCGTCTGCCTGAAGGAGCAGATGGAGCAGGAAACGGGCGGCGAGTCGCTCGATCTGGCGCCGCTCGCCGAGGCGGGCGAAGATCTGCTGCTCATCGCGCATCTGAGCAAGACCGGCCAGCGCCATCCCGAGATCATCAGCAGCATCGTCGCGCAGGCCGGCTGGCCCGGCATCCGCGAGGCGGTGCTCGACTGGGTCGGCGAAGGCGCCATCCTGCA
>CAZZPX010000220.1:0-6030 GCA_964655955.1 uncultured Phycisphaerales bacterium
GACAGCAGTTCATGACCCAGGCAGTGACAGGTGAGTTCGTTCCCGCCGACCTTGATTGCAGCGACATCGCCAACATCAAACCCTTCTACGACAAGCTGCTCAAACGCGAGATCGACTCGCCCGAGGAGCTGGAGCAGTGGCTGGTCGACTACGGCGAACTCGAGGCGACGGTGGGCGAAGCGCACGCGCTGCGCTACATCGCCATGACCTGCCAGACGGACGATCTCGAGAAGGCGCGCGAGTATCGCGAGTTCGAGGAGCAGATCGTCCCGCAGATCAAGCCCCTCGCCTTCGCGCTGAACCGCAAGTTCGTGAACTGCCCGCACCGCGCCCAGCTCGACCCGCAGCGCTACACCGTCCTCGATCGCGACCTGGCCAACGAGGTCGAACTCTTCCGCGAGGAGAACGTGCCGCTGGAAACCAGGCTCGCCGGCCTCAGCCAGGACTATGACACGCTCTGCGGCGCCATGACCGTGACCATCGACGGCGAAGAACTGACCCTGCCCCAGGCGGGCAAGTTGCTCGAAGAGACGGACGCCGCTCTGCGCGAGCGCGTGTGGCGGGCGCTCGCCGAACGCCGCCTGCAGGACGCGGACAAGATTCGCGAGATCTACGACCAGATGCGGCCGATCCGCCAGCAGATCGCCGGAAACGCGGGGCTCGACAACTATCGCGACTTCGCCTTCCAAGCCCTGCGCCGCTTTGACTACGACCCCTCGATGTGCGAGGCGTTTCACCAGGGCGTCGAGACGCACGTCGTGCCCGTGCGCCGGCGCCTGCTCGCTGAGCGGGCGCAGCAGATGGGGCTGGACTCGGTTCGGCCCTGGGACCTGGCGGTCGACCCCCTCGGCCGCGCGCCGCTGCGGCCGTTCCAGACGGCGGAGGAACTGGTCGAGGGCGCGCACGCCGTCTTCGCGAAGCTCGACGAGACGCTCAGCGAACTCTTCGCCGAATTGCGCGACGGCACATCGCTCGATCTGGAATCGCGCAAGGGTAAGGCCCCCGGTGGCTACCAGGCCACGCGCTACCGCCAGCGCAAGCCATTCATCTTCATGAACGCGACGGGCACCGCGCGCGACGTGGAGACCATGCTGCACGAAGCCGGGCACGCCTTTCACACCATGCTCTCCCGCCACGATCCGCTGAATCATTACCGCAGCGCCTACGGCTCGGAGATCGCCGAAGTCGCCTCCATGACGATGGAGCTTCTCACCTACGACTACATGGACCCCTTCTACAACGACGAGGAGAACCTGCGCCACCAGCGCAAGCATCTGGAGGGCATCGTGCAGATCCTCTGCTGGATCGCGCAGATCGACGCCTTCCAGCACTGGGTCTACACGCACCCGCAGCACACCGCCGAGGAGCGCAACCGGGTGTGGCTCGAGCTGGACGAACGCTTCAGCGCCGGCGTCGACTGGACGGGGCTGGAGCAGTACCGCCGCGAGTACTGGCAGCGCCAGTTGCATCTCTTCGGACTGCCGTTCTATTACATCGAATACGGCATCGCGCAGCTCGGGGCGCTGCAGCTCTGGCTGCAATACCAGAAGGAGCCCAAGGCAGCGCTGGCGAACTACCGTGAGGCCTTGTCGCTGGGCGCCTCCAGACCCCTGCCCGATCTCTTCGCCGCAGCGGAGCTGCCCTTCGACTTCGGGCCCGAGGTGATCGGCCGGTGCATGCAGACCGTGGAGAAGGAGCTGAAGGAACTGCCTGCGTGAACCACGTGCCGCACATGTCGCCCGACGAGTTTCGCCAGCGCGGCTACGCCATGATCGACGAGGTCGCGCGTTACATGGAGCGCGTAGGCGACTCCCCGGTGCTCTCGCGCGTCAAGCCGGGCGAGGTGAAGGACAAGCTGCCCGAGCGCCCGCCGGAGCGCGGAGAATCGTGGGAGCAGATACACCGGGACATCGAGTCGATCATCCTGCCGGGGATCACGCACTGGCAGTCGCCCAGCTTCTTCGCCTATTTCTCCGCCAACGCCTCGGGACCGGCGATCCTGGGCGAACTGCTGTCGGCGGGGCTGGGCGTGCAGGGAATGCTGTGGGCGACGAGCCCGGCGTGCACGGAACTGGAGACGCGCGTACTCGACTGGCTCGTGCACATGCTGGATCTGCCGCGCCACTTCCTCTCGACCGGCGAGGGCGGCGGCGTCATTCAGGACACCGCTTCCTCCGCCACGCTCACCGCCCTGCTCACCGCCCGCGAGCGCGCCAGCGACTGGGAGACGAACGTCACGGGCATCGACCGCCGCTTCGTCGCCTATGCCTCCACGCAGACGCATTCCTCGCTGGAAAAGGCGGCGATGATCGCGGGGTTCGGCCGCAGGTACGTGCGTTTCATCGCCGTCGACAACAGCCTGGCGATGCAACCGCGGGCGCTGGAGGCGGCGATCGCCGAGGATCGCGCCGCGGGCCGCACGCCCTGCTTCATCTGCGCGACGGTCGGCACGACTTCGTCGCACGCGCTGGATCCGCTGGAGGCAATCGGCGAAATCGCCCGGCGCGAGGGGCTGTACCTGCACGTCGACGCGGCGGAGGCGGGATCCGCCCTCATCTGCCCGGAGTTCCGCTGGATCGCCTCAGGCCTCGAACACGCCGACAGCTTCTGCTTCAACCCGCACAAGCATCTGCTCACCAACTTCGACTGCGACTGCTACTTCGTCAAGGATCGCGCCGCCCTCATCCGCACGCTGAGCGTGCTGCCCGAGTACCTCAAGAACGACGAGACGCTCAAGGGAACCGTCTTCGACTATCGCGACTGGCACGTGCCGCTCGGTCGGCGCTTTCGCGCGCTCAAGCTGTGGTTCGTGATTCGCCACTACGGCGTGGAGGGGCTCGAGGCGTACATCCGCGAGCACGTGCGCCTGGCGCAGCTCTTCGCGTACTGGGTCGAATCGGACGACCGCTTCGAACTGTGCGCGCCGCATCCGCTGAATCTCGTCTGTTTCCGACTCAGAGCGAGCGACGAGATGAATAAGAGGTTGATGGACACGCTTAACGCGTCGGGCAAGCTGTTCCTGACGCACACGAAGCTGGGCGAGCGCTTCGTCCTGCGCTTCGCCATCGGCTCAGTCGCCACGCGCGAGGGGCACGTGCGCGCCGCGTGGGAGCGCATCCAGGCGACGGCCGGCGATCTGCTGGCGGAGGCGTGATTCACGACTCGATGCGCTCCCCTGCGGGAAGCGGCTGAGCGACCTGCGCTGCGGTCAGCCGATCCGCTCCGGCTTTGGTTCGCGCGCCATGAGCTGCGCGATGCCGTCGATCGGATCGAGACCCTCGTAGAGCACGGCGTGCACCGCCTCGGTGATGGGCATCTCGACGCGATACTTGCGGGCCAGGCGCACGACCGACTTGGTCGTGGGCACACCTTCGACGACTGATGCCGTCTCGCTCAGGTAATCGGCAAGCGAAACGCCCTTGCCCAGCGCTTCGCCGCAGGAGCGGTTGCGACCTTCGGGGCTGAAGCAGGTGGTGGCGAGGTCGCCGACGCCGGCGATGCCGAAGAACGTCTCATGTCGGGCGCCCATGGCGACGCCGAGGCGGGTGATCTCGGCGAGGCCGCGCGACAGCAGCGCCGACTTGGCGTTGATGCCGGCCCGCAGCCCGTCGAGGATGCCCGCCGCCAGCGCGATGACGTTCTTCGTCGCCCCGGCGATCTCCGCGCCCAGCACATCGTTCACCGTGTAGACGCGAAACCAGCTCGTGGTCAGCAGTTCCTGCAGCGTCTCGTTCAGTTCAGCGTCCTCCGAGGCGGCGATGATCGTCGCGGGCAGGCAGCGCGCCAGTTCCTTGGCCACCGTCGGGCCGGTCAGGTGCGACTGCGGCCGAGCCGGGCCGTCCGGCGAATCGGGCCCCGCCTTCGCCTGCAGCACTTCCTCGACGATCTGCGTCGGTCGCAGCAGCGTCTCCTGCTCGATCCCCTTCGAGACACCTGCGATCGGGACGCGGGGCGGAATGTGGGGAGCCAGCCGGCCGAACACGCCGCGCAGGAACTGCGTGGGCACGCACGAGAGAATCAGCTCGCAGTCCCGGAAGGCGGACCCGTCGTCGGAGATCAGCT
The DNA here is from genome assembly GCA_964655955.1 of uncultured Phycisphaerales bacterium. Lineage (GTDB taxonomy): Bacteria > Planctomycetota > Phycisphaerae > Phycisphaerales > JAGLTS01 > CAZZPX01. Next base: position 4,063 of record CAZZPX010000220.1, read on the forward strand.
CGACGTTCTCCGGCAGCTTGAGCCCGGGCAGGTGGTGTTTCGACTCGCGCGTCTGGATCAGGCCGTCCACCGTCGCCGCATCACGACCCCAGAGCCTGACGCGCGGCGGATCCTGATTGCTGGCGAGCATCCAGGCGAGAACCAGGCCCATCTGCCCGGTGCCGATGATGGTGACGGAGGTCGGCTGCATCACGTGCTCCTTGCGGTGGTTCAGCGTCAGCAGCGTACCCCAAGACGGCCGGCGGCGGCGTGCGGCGAAGTCCAGTGCCCGTTCAGAACCTCGCTGCTACTATTCTGGGCAAAGTGCCGCACGCCTCGCGAACATTGCCCGTACGATTGGCGTAGCACCCCCAGTACGCGGCTGGAACCGGACCGGCTTCGCCTGCGCACCTGTGGCACACCGGCCCTGACACCGCCGATATGCGGATGGACTCCCAGGAGCAGATCGCCCCATGAACGAAGATCGCCAGCAGACGTCGAGTCTCAGCACCGATCCGCAACCCTCGCTCTCGGCGCGTGAGAAGGCGAGCGTGTCGGCGCCGGGACCGGCCGTCGTCACCAGCGAGCAGGCCCACGCCCATCGCCACGACCACGACCACGCCGACCAGGAGGGCATCACCTGCTGCTCGCATCACGGCAGCAACACCAACATCGAGCGTCTGCTCATCTTCTCGCTGGTCGGCGGCGTGCTCATCGCCGTCACGGAACTGGCGAAGCTCTTCGGCCTCAAGGCGGATGTGGCGGACCTGCCCGCCGTCCTCGGCGCGCTGCTGCTCGCCTGGCCGCTCTTCAAGTCCATGTTCAACGAGATCATGAAGGGCAGGCCTTCGAGTTCGACGCTCGCCGCGATCGCCGTCGGCGCCGCCATGGCGATCGGCGAGTACGCCACCGCGGGCTTCCTCGCCTTCGTCCTGCTCATCGCGGATCTCGTCCTGCGCCGCACCGCCTGGGGCGCGAACAAGGCCATCCAGGAACTCGTCAGTCTCACGCCCGACATCGCCCGCATCATCGACGAAAGCGGCCAGGAGCGCGAGGTCTCTCTGCGCTCCGTCACCGTCGGCCAGACCGTCCGCGTCCGTCCCGGCGAGAACCTCCCGGTCGACGGTCAGGTGATCTCCGGCACCTCCACGATCAACCAGGCGTCGCTCACCGGTGAAGCCGTGCCCGTCGAGGTCGCCTACAACGACCCCGTCTACGCCGGCACGACCAACCTCACGGGCGGCATCGACATTCGCGTCACGGCCGTGGCCGGCGACACGACGATCGGCAAGGTCGAATCGCTCATTCGCGAAGCGGAGAGCGCCCGCACGCCGCGGCAAATGCTCATCGAGCAGGTGGCGGGGTACTACGTCTATGTGGCGCTGATGGTGGCGGGCCTCGTGTGGTTCTTCTCAGCACGCGGGCCGATCGACCCGGGTGAGATGACGGCGACGCACAAGGCGATCAGCGTGCTGGTCGTCACCTGCCCCGGGGCGCTGCTGCTCGCCTCGCCGACGGCGATGGTCGCCGCCTTCGCAGCCGCCGCCCGCCTCGGCATCATGATCAAGCAAACCTCGACGCTCGAGGCCGCCGCCACGGTGGACACGGTGGTCTTTGACAAAACCGGCACAATGACCACGGGGCAGTTCGCGGTCGCCAAGCTCGCCCCGGCACCCGGCGTGGACGGCGCCGAACTGCTTGCCGCCGCCGCCACCGGCGAACAACATTCGAATCACCCACTCGCCAAGTCGATCCTCCAGACCGCCCGGGCCGCCCGCGTCTCGCCCGCCCCCTCGACGAAGTATGAGGAAGTGCACGGGCGCGGCGTGAGGACGCACACCTCCGACGCCGAACTGCACGTCGGCCGGGCCTCCTGGCTGCTCGAACTCAACCCCGCCATCCAGGCTGACCACGAAGCCGTCGAGAGCAAGATTTAGCGGCTGCCGAAGTTGCTGATGAAATCGGCCAGACTGGGCAGGGTGTCGTTGC
>CAZZPX010000221.1:0-6007 GCA_964655955.1 uncultured Phycisphaerales bacterium
GCGTTTCGTCCAGCCAGCGGGCGTAGCGGGTGAGGCCTTCGTAGCAGCGACGCAGATACGCTTCGTTCGGCTGCGTCGCGTGTACGGCGAGGAGTGCGTCGCCCCAGTTTGCATGGTAGAAGTCAGTGCCGACGAGATGGTTCGTGTAGATCCGGCCGTGGAACGATCCGTCCTCCCTCTGATGTTCGAGAAAGTTGAGCAGCGATCCGTGCGCGGCGTTCTCTTCAACTGGCAGGTCAGCCCAGCGCATCTCGAACATATGGCACTGCGCGCTGTAGGTGATCGGCACGTGGAAGTAGCCGATGCCTTCGGCGATGGCCGGGTGTTTCACGTTACCGGCTGCACGCGCGTAACGATTGAGGAACAGGCCGTAGATGCGGTAGTCGTAGAAGCGCGAAATGTATGGATCAGAGCAGCTAAAACTGGGGAATGCCGAGAAGTAATCTCGCCAGAGGTCTTCACTGCGCGCCCGCGGCGCGGCTCGCGCTGGGCTTGGGCCATACCCCTCGACCGATACGCAGAGGTCAATCGCGACGGTGGCGTCGTCGAGATCGCCGAGCGCAAGTGCTACAGCGAGATATGCCGAACCCGTGTCATCAATTCCCTGCAAATCGACAGCGCCGTCGAGCGCTTCGCCCCAAGCCTCGGCGAATGGTGTGAATGACCAGATCGGTTGATTGACGAATCCCTCGGATCGACAGGCGGCGAAACTGACGGGCGCAGCAATCGGACTCGTGGTTTCGATTCGCAGCGACGCCGTCACTTCGAGGGCGATCTCGCGTCGATCGCGCAGCGTCCGGCGCCAACCGAGACCGCGCTGTGCTCCATCGACCTGTACCCCGCGAACGTCCGGCCCGGGCTGAACAGTAAAAGCAACCAGCGCAGAAGCCAGATCTCCCCAAGCACCACGGGCCGCACGCCACTGTGAGCGAAAGCACCCGCCGGGCTCTACCGTCTTCGTCTCGATCAGCTCCGCGCCGTCCGTGGCGGTGTAGGTGCAGACCAGGCGGCCCGGCTGCCATTCCCGTCGTATCTGCCGCAGCTCCACCTCCCGGCCCTGTGCGTCAAGCAGAGCGATCGCGAAGAGCGGCTGAAGTGGATGGTAGTAGATGTGCGCTTCATCCCAGAATCCGGTTGCGTGCAGAAACAGCGGAAAGGGGGGCGCCCAGAGATAGCCGTCGCCGCAGGAGAGATACCATTTGTCGGCGCGGGCGAGAGCGGCGATGCGGTCGGAAGTGGATGGCATCAATTCACTGATGATACCTGCTGCGCGAAGTTGCGAGCGGCTTGCGGCAGCGCACGTTGTGTCAACTGTTCCGGTTAGGTATCCACATGTCGATGAGAATGGCCGCGATCATCAGCCCCGTCGCCGCACCGAACACGGCGCCGCCGATCACAATGGCGTAGACGAAGCTCTCATGCAGCCGCGCCAGCCATTGCCCGGCGACATCGGCGACGAGCCCCAGCCCTGCGAGCAGAACGAGCCACTGGACGACCAGGCGCGGCCAGGCCGTCATGATCAGCAGCAGCGTGGCGACGAGGGTTACGAGCGCGATGCTCAGCGCGTGCGTATGCGTTGAGACGATCAGAATCTCGATCGAGGTTGGGTTGATCTCACGCGAGAACGCCAACTTGGCGACATCGTCCCAGTACTCCAGAGGCATAGTCCTGCCGATGCCTTCGCCTTCTGTCGCCTGGCGAGCATGGCATTGCAGGCAGTTCTGGGCGATGATCTCCGCGGGTGCGTTCATGCCGAGGTCAAGGCTGTCGTACCCTTCGCTGATGCGCTCGCTGGCGAGCCAGTCGAGCAGCGCCTGCCGCTGCGGCTCGGGCAGTTCCTCCGGGTGGTCTGCTTCGAGCGCGCGCTTGAGCGGCGCGACGGTGTTGATGCCGTGATAGGCGCCGACCAGATCGTCCATAGAGAGGCCCGGACGTTCATCGCGGTTTTGGTGGTGCTGCACGATCTGCAGCCCAGACGTCACCAGGCCGCCGAGCAGCACGAACAGCATGCAGGTGAGTCCCAGCCGCGCCAGTGCGGGAAGACTGCGGAGTCGCGGGGCGTTGGCCATGCGGCTTCACTCCACCTTGAAGAGGTCGTGGTTGATGTCGACTTCCGTACCGGAGGCGATAGCCTCGTGCGCCTTGAGAGCGACGACGGCTCCGCGCAGGCCTTCCTCCGCGGTGCAGACGACGGGCTTGTCCTGCGTGGCGCTGACCACGAAGTCAGCGAGTGCGAAGTAGAGCGGCGGGTTGGGCAGGCCCACGCCTTCCTTGAGCTTGCCGCGCTCGGCAAGCTTCGTCGCGCCGGCAATGAGGATGATGCCGGTATCCTTGTGGAACTGCTCGCGCAGGGCGTAGACCTCCCAGCCTTGCGTGGGAGCGTCCGCTTCCTTGAACATCCAGCCCGCGGTATAGGCGAGTTTCACCGCCGCCATCGAGCCGAGGAACGCCTCGCTGCGGCCGCCGTACGAGTTGCAGATGGTCGCGTCATAATGCATGAGCAGGCCGTTGGCGTACTGCATGGAGCACTGGATCGTGTCGTTGACCTTGCGGCCGTCGTCGTACAGTCGGATGGAGCCTGCTCCGCGCACCTTCACCGGATAGTCGTTGACGAACCAGTTCATGGCATCGAACTGGTGCGTGCCGACCTCGCCGGCCAGCCCCAGTGACACCTCGGGATTGAGTTGCCAGTTGAGCAGTTTGTCGTCCTCCGGATCGCGCGCCGGGGAGCGCCAGCTTGTCTTGCGATGGTACTCGCCGTTCATCGAAATGAGATCGCGCACCGCATCCGTGCGAACGAAGCTGCGGGCAAGCTGGTAGATCGGGTTGGAACGGTTGTCCATGCCCGTCATGAACTTGGTCCCGGCACTCCGGGCAGCGCGGGCGATCGCCTGGCAGTCTTCGATCGTCGAGGCGAGTGGGGCCTCGCAATACACGTGCTTGCCCGCTTCGAGTGAGTCGACGGCGATGTCGCGATGCAGATGGGTCGGCGTGGCGACGATCACCGCATCCAGGTCCTTCACCTTGTCCAGCATCTCCGCGTGGCTGGCAAAGCCCTGCGAGCCCTGGGCCCGTCGCAGCCCGGAACTGAGCCGCGATTCAACCACATCACAGATCGCGGCGATTTGCAGATTCTCGATCTTCTGCAGTTCACCGAGGATGGCGCGGCCCTGCCTGCCGGCGCCGACGATTCCGACCCGGAAGGGCTTCTCGAGGCGCAACACCTCGAGGATATCCTGCCCCGGGGCGATGGCGATGGCGGCGAACATGCCGGCACTCTGCTGGAGAAACTCGCGACGATTCGGCTGTTTCATGCTGACTCCTTGCGGTCGGCCACGACGGACGCCGCGGCGGGAAAGACAAAACACTCGCGCTCCGCGCCCATGGAAGTGCACTGCGGCCGGGAGTGAGCGGAGCGCACCAGCGCCGTCAGCCCGCGCTCCGCCGCGAGCGTCGCCCGGCCCAGCACCAGCATCGCCGTGGACCAGGCGTCGGCCCGGGCGGCTGAGTCGCAGATGATGGCGGCGAGCGAGGCGGCCTGCGTGGGATCCCCGGTGCGCGGATCGAGGATGTGCCCTAGCCGCACGCCCCCAACGTCAAGGCGACGTCCCTCCGGCATGGAGACAGCGAGCGCCCGATCGCGCAGGTGCACCTGCGGGTCGCGCGGCTCAGCACCGAGGGCGATCTTCCAGGCGTCTGCGCCGGGCGGCGCGCCGATCGCCACGATCGTGCTTGTCCCACCGTGCAATAGCGCCGAGCGGACGCCGTGCCGCCTCAGGACATCGGCGGCGAGATCGAGAGCGTATCCCTTGGCGACGCCGCCCAGATCGAGTCGAACGCCTCGCATGACGAAACGGACGGCCTGGCGCTCGGCGTCGAGCTCGACCAGGTGCATACCGAGGCACGCCCGCGCCTGCTCGATCTCGGCGCGGGAGCCACGTTCACCGTGAAAGCCCAGCGTTCGCATCAGCGGCGCGACGGTGATGTCGAAGGCGCCGCCGGTCTCGGTGTGATAGACGGCGCAGAGGCGGAGCAGGTCAAACGCCTCCGAGTCGACGGGGGTCCAGCCCCGGGCGGCGTGGGTGTTGATGTGGGAAAGGACGCTGGCCCGATCGAAGAGATTGAAGTGCCGCTCGCACGACTCGATCTCGGCAAGTGCTTCTTCCCCCACGGCGCGCAGAAGAACCTCGTCCTCGCCGTGCAAGACGAGTTCGAAGCGTGTTCGCATCGCCTCTGTCGCCAGGGCCAGCATGCGTCGCTCAGAGCTTGGTGATCGTGAGCGTGTTGGGGTCGAACTCGTACGCGCCGCCTTCCCAGAGCGAACGGGTCGCCATGTCGACGATCGCCATCACCATCGTGCCGAGATCGATGCCACTCATGTTCTGCTCGCGGCTGCGGATGCACTTGAGCCAATCGAGGCGGAGCAGATCCTGGTCGGCGACGTAGGGCGCCTCCACCTCGGTGGGATCGACCTCATCGACGTAGATGCGCTCGGGCCGAACCACGACATTGCTGCCGCCGAGCAGCATGTTGGCCTTGTGGCCGCGCACCATCGTCTCCAGGCCCACTTCGTTGCAGGTCGAGCCGACGACGACCATGCTGTGGTCCTTCTCAAACTCGATGGTGATGTTGACCTGGTCGTGGTTCTCCATGGCCTTGTCGATGTAGTGGCCGCCGGTGGCGACGACCCGAATGGGCCAGCCGGGCTCGATGGCATAGATCATGGGGGTGATCTGGTGCACCAGCAGGTCGCCGATGATGCCGGTCGAGTACTTACGGTAGCGGCGCCAGCGGGCGTAGACGGCGGGATCCCACGGCTGCTTGCCCAGCGGGCCGCACCAGGTCTCCCAGTCGAGCATCTCGCCGGGCACAACCTGCGGGTCGATGTAGTAGTAGTTCCACTCACCGTCCTTCGAGTTGCGGCAGTAGCTCGTCTGGCTCAGCGTCGGATGCCCAAGCGCCTCCTCCGCCAGCAGCTTCTTCGCCTCCTGGTACTTCGGCTGCATGATGTGCTGCGTGCCCACCTGGAAGATGGCGTCGCTGTCGAGCACCACCTTCCGCAGCGCCACGGTGTCCGCGAACCGCAGCGTCATCGGCTTCTCGCAGTAAACATCCTTGCCTGAGTAGATCGCGTCGATCGCCATCTGGGCGTGCCAGTGCTCGGGCGAGGCGATGAGGACGGCGTGGATGTCGTCGCGCTTCAGAACCTCGTCGTAGTAGCGGTAGCGGGTGATCTCGCCTTCCTTCTGCTGGATCTCCTTGCAGTGCTCGTAGCAGGAATCGAGGCGCGGCTTGCAGACATCGCAAAGGGCGACAATGCGGGCGTTGCACTGACCCTCATTGGCGAGGTTGATGAGGCGGTCGGCGTGGCCGCTGCCCATGCCGCCCGTGCCGATGACGGCGATATTGATCGTCTCGTCCGCCCCCAGGGACGGGCGAGCCTTCGGCCGGCCCTCCGGAATCTTGGCGGTGGCGGCGGGGGCGGCGGACGCTCGCCCGGCCATGGCGCCGGCCGCGGCGACGAACGCGGTCGTGGCGAGGAAGTCGCGGCGCGAGGTCGACGCGGAGGGACGGGACTGGCTGGGATTCTCGGTTGTCATCGGCTGGGTCTCCCTGAAACAGCGGAGGGCGGATCGATCCGGGGCCCGCGCGGGTGCGGCCTGACTGGCCGGCGCGCAACGCTGGCCCGGGCAGCGGCGGCTGCCTCGGTGTAGACGCCAGTTATACCCGTTCGCGGCCCCAGGTGCGAGCCCCCGCCGGGTGGCTTCCTTCGCTCCTGCGCCGCCCGCCCCAGGACGCCGCGGCCCGGCCTGGCCTCCCGTTTGCATGCGCCCGCGCAATGTCAGAAGATGTCGCAGCCGAATCCTCCGCGAACCCGTTCGGGTGTCGCCGCTTCGACGACAACGAGGGAGCCGTCATGCCAGGTACATGCAACGTCGCGCTCATCGGTCAGGGCTTCATGGGACGCACCCACAGCAACGCCTACCTCAAGGTGAGCAAGTTCTTC
>CAZZPX010000222.1:0-5999 GCA_964655955.1 uncultured Phycisphaerales bacterium
CGACGTACTGCCAGAGGAGCCCGTGATCCGCGAGGAGGCGGAGCTGCTGCGACGGGTGTACGAGGAAGCCCACGACCTGCGGACGCTGCTCGCCAACAGCGTCATCACGCACATGCGCAACGTCATCGTCACCCCTCGCAGCGCCTTCAACACGCGAGAGGCGGTGCAGCGGATCATCTACACGACGATCGACAACATCGAGGCGTTCGCCAGGGGCGAGCCGATCAACCAGGTGAGCCGCTGAGCGGCGCGACTTCCTTCGGTCTGCGCCCATCACTCAGAGGCGCAGGAGCGCACGCGCCGCGCGATCGTCCCTCTACTTCCAAGCCACCGCCGTTCACCTGATCGGACCAGCCGGCTCGCAGGCAGGGGCGCGACTGCCGCCGTCGCCGACGGAGGTGGTATAAAGCCGCAGCGTCGCGTCGCACCTGAGAGCGAGGAATTGCCCCCATGCCTCCGACATTGCCGACAATCTGTCTCGCCGGGCTGCTGGCCGCCGCCTCGGTGTCCGCCGACACGCGCCTCGACATCGTGGCTCGCCCGGACCCGACACCCACCAGCGCCCACTACATCACCAATCGCCCGCCGCTGAAGCCGACCGCTCTCATCAAGTTGCCGGTCGGCGACGTCACGCCGGGCGGCTGGCTGGCCGAGATGATGCAGCGCCAGCGCGACGGCCTCACCGGCCACCTCAACGAGATCAGCGCCTGGGTGCAGAAGGAGGACAACGCCTGGCTTGACCCCCGGGGAGAAGGTGAGTGGGGCTGGGAGGAGCTTCCCTACTGGCTAAAGGGATACGGCAACCTCGCGTACATCCTGAACGACGAGGCGATGCTTGCGGAAACCAGAACATGGATCGAAGGCGCTTTCGCCAGCCGGCGCGAGGACGGCAACTTCGGACCGGTGCGCCGCTTCGAGGACGACGGCAGCCAGGACTTCTGGGCCAACATGATCATGCTCTTCTGTCTGCAGTCGTACTACGAGCACAGCGGCGACGAGCGCGTGCTCGAACACCTGAACGACTACTTCCGCTATCAGCTCTCCGTCCCGGACGAGATGTTCCTCACGCACTACTGGCAGAGGATGCGCGGCGGGGACAATCTGCACTCGGTCTTCTGGCTCTACAACCGCACGGGCGAGAAGTGGCTGCTCGAACTCGCCGAGAAGGTCCACCGCAATACGGCCGATTGGGCAATGCCGGGAGACCTGCCCAATCGCCACAACGTCAACGTCGCGCAGGGGTTCCGCGAGCCCGCCCAGTACTGGCAACTCAGCCACAAACCGGCTCACCTTCAGGCGGCGTACGACAACCATCACCTCATCCGCGCCGAGTACGGCCAGGTGCCCGGCGGCATGTTCGGCGGCGATGAGATCTGCCGGCCCGGATTCGACGATCCGCGGCAGGCGATCGAAACGTGCGGCATCGTCGAACAGATGTACTCCGACGAACTGCTGCTGCGGCTCACCGGCGATACCTTCTGGGCGGATCACTGTGAGCTCATCGCGTTCAATGCGCTGCCAGCCGCGTTCATGCCGGATATGCGGTCGCTGCGCTATTTGAGCAGCCCGAACATGGCCGTGAGCGACGCGGAGAACCACGCGCCGGGGATCTACAACGGCGGACCGTTTCTGGTGATGAACCCACTCAGCTCGCGCTGCTGCCAGCACAACCACGCCCAGGGGTGGCCGTATTTCTGCGAGAGTCTGTGGGCCGCGACGCCGGATGGCGGAGCGTGCGCGGCGCTCTATGCGCCATGCGAGGCGACCATCCGCGTCGGCGAAGGCGAGGGAACTCTTGTCGCGATCGTGCAGGAGACTCGTTATCCGTTCGAGGAGACGATCGACCTGACGCTGCAGCCGCAGCGGGCGGTGACGTTCCCGCTGTATCTGCGCGTGCCGGCCTGGTGCACGGAGGCGAGCGCGCAAGTGAACGGCGAGACGCTGCGGATCAGCGGGGCGGCCGGACGATTCATCCGCCTCGAACGCGAATGGAGCGACGGCGATCGCGTGAGGCTGCGCTTCCCGATGCAGGTTCGCTTGACCAGGTGGGAACGGAACCATGACAGCCTCAGCATCGACTATGGGCCGCTGACCTTCTCGCTGCACATCAAGGAGACGTACCGCCAGGTCGACAGCACCACCACGGCCCTGGACGGAGCGAAGTGGCAGACGAATCTCGACGTGAACGACTGGCCGTCGTACGAAATCCTTCCCGGGAGCGCCTGGAACTACGGCCTCGTGCTCGACGAGCAGGCCGCCGTAGAGAGCTTCGCAGTGCGCCGGCGCGCCTGGCCGATAGATGACTTCCCCTTCACGCCCGCCGCTGCCCCGATCACGATTGCAGCGCGGGGCAGGCGGATTCCTCACTGGAAGCTGGATCAGCACGGTCTGTGCGCGCCGCTGCAGCACAGCCCGGTGCGCTCCTCGGAGCCGGTCGAGAAGCTGCAACTGATTCCCATGGGCGCTGCGAGACTGCGGATCACCGCCTTTCCCGTGATCGGTGCGCGACCGGAAGCACACGACTGGCAGCCGCCCACCCTGCCGAAACGACTGTACGCAGCACGGGCGTCGCACTGCTATGGCGGCGACTCGACGCAGGCGGTCGCGGACGATCTCGTTCCCGAGACTTCGAACGATCAGGCGATTCCGCGGCATACGTTCTGGCCGCACAAGGGCGGGGACGAGTGGCTCGAGGCGCGATTCCCTGCGCCGCGCCGTGTGAGCGCGGTGAGCGTCTACTGGTTCGACGATCGCAGCACGGGCGGCGAGTGCGCCGTACCCGCGGCGTGGCGCCTGCTCTACGAGGATGCGCAGGGGACCTGGAAGCACGTCGAAACGAGGGACGAGCTCGGCGTCGCCCGCGATCAGTTCAACCGCGCCACCTTCGAGTCCGTGGAAGCTCAAGCGCTGCGCCTGGAAGTGACGCTGCAGAGGCAGTTCTCGGCGGGCGTGCTGGAATGGCGCATCGAATGATGCCGCCTGGCTTCATCTGCAGGAAGGAGATCCGCATGCACCGCCTTCTCACACGAAGCACAGGCGCTACTGCGTCACCGGTGCTGCGCCCCTGCGTTCTTACGGCGCTGCTGCTGCTGGCAGCGCCGGCATCCGCCCCCGGGCAGGGAAGCGCGGCGGACTACGCTCGGGCCGCGGCGCTGCGGCACGAGGTGCGCGGCAAGGTGCGCAACGAGACAATCCGCGAGATCTGGCTCAGCGACGACTTGCTGCTCTATCGCGCTGAATCCACAGGCGGCTGGGAGTTTCGACTCGCCGACGCGGCGAGCGGCGAGCAACGACCCGCCTTCGATCACCAGCGCCTCGCCGTCGAGCTGGGGCGGCTGCTCGGACGACGACTCGAGCCGCAGCGCCTGCCCTTCGATCGCATCGTCCGCGATAAGAGCGGCCTGCTCGTGCTCTTCGAAGAAGACCTGCGGGTGTTCCGCCTCAGCGAGGACGGAACCGTCGCCGAGGCGCCGCTCGAGGAGGCCTTGCCGCTTCACCTCCAGCCGACGCGCGGGCGACGCTCGCGCGAGGAGGGCGGCAGCGCTGATCTGCTCTTCGTCAACTCCTCGCAGCAGCCGATCGACGTGATCTGGCTGGATCCTGAGGGTGCGGAGCGGCGCTACGCGACGCTGCAGCCCGGCGAGCGCCACCGCCAGGGCACCTACGCCGGCCATCTCTGGCTGATTCGCGCCGGTGATGAGGAGTTGGGCCGCTATCGTGCCGGCCGAGGCGCGGGGCTCATCCGCATTGACGGCGGCAGCACGCCCGCTGTGGAGCGCCCGCGCGAGGATGAACCGCCTCGCGCACGCCAGGAGCACATTTCACCTGACGGCCGCTACGAGGCGCATTTCGACGCGGACAATCTTGTGGTGCGCGAGCGCGGATCAGGCGAAGAAGTGCTGCGCACGACGGACGGCAGCAGCGACGATTGCTACACGCCCCCACTGCTCTGGTCGCCTGACTCGACGAAGCTGATCGCCATGCAGCGCGTGCCGGCCCAAACGCGGACGGTGCACTTGATCGAGGGCTCGCCGCGCGACCAGGTCCAGCCGAAGCTGCACACGCACGACTACCTCAAGCCGGGCGACCGAATCGAGAAGCCGCGGCCGCGTCTCTTCGATGTCTCCGCGCGGGCGCAGATTCATATCGATGAAGCGCTCTTTAGCAGTCCCTGGTCGATCGGCGATATCGCATGGTCGCCCGACGGCTCCGCCTTCACGTTCCTCTACAACGAGCGCGGCCATCAGACGCTGCGGCTCATCGCGGTCGACGCGGCGACGGGCGATGCACACGCCATCATCGACGAACGCAGCGACACCTTCATCAACTACTCCAACAAGACCTTCTTGCATCGCGCCCACGACGCCGGTGAGATCATCTGGATGTCCGAGCGCGACGGCTGGAACCACCTCTACCTCATTGACAGCGCCACCGGGGCCGTGAAGCGGCAGATCACCCGCGGCGAGTGGCTCGTGCGCAGCGTCGAACGCATCGATGAGGATGCACGGCAGATCTGGTTTCGCGCCCTCGGCGTCTATCCCGGGCAGGACCCCTACCACGTTCATTTCGGGCGCGTCGACTTCGACGGCTCGAATCTCACCTGGCTCACCGAAGGCGACGGCACGCACGAGCTGCGCTACTCACCCGGCGGGGCGTACTACGTCGACACGTACTCCCGCGTCGATCTGCCGCCCGTGCACGAGCTGCGCAGCGCCGGCGACGGCTCGCTTATCTGCGAACTTGCACGCGGCGACGCCGGCGAACTGCTCGCACGCGGCTGGCTGCCGCCCGAGCGCTTTGTCGCCGAGGGTCGTGACGGCGAGACCGACATCTGGGGCGTCATCTTTCATCCGACAAACTTCGACCCGTCGCGGTCCTATCCCATCGTCGAGAACATCTACGCCGGGCCGCACGGCCACTTCGTCCCCAAATCGTTTAGCGCCTGGCATGCCTCGCGCGAGATTGCGGAACTCGGTTTCATCGTGGTGCAGATCGACGGCATGGGCACCAACTGGCGCAACAAGGCCTTTCATGATCTCTGCTGGCGTAACCTTGGCGACTCCGGCTTTCCCGATCGCATCGCCTGGCTGAAGGCAGCGGCAAAGGAGCGGCCCTACATGGACCTCTCCCGCGTCGGCATCTACGGCGGCTCGGCCGGCGGACAAAGCGCCCTGCGCGCCCTCATCGCGCACAGCGACTTCTACCGCGCCGCCGTCGCCGACTGCGGCTGCCACGACAACCGCATGGACAAGATCTGGTGGAACGAAGCCTGGATGGGGTATCCCGTCGGTCCGCACTACGAAGCGCAGTCCAACGTCACGCAGGCGCATCGCCTGCAGGGCAAGCTTCTGCTCATCGTCGGCGAACTCGATCGCAACGTCGATCCCGCGTCAACCATGCAGGTCGTCAGCGCGCTCATCGACGCGGACAAGGATTTTGACTTGCTGGTCATGCCCGGCGTGGGACACGGCGCTGCGGAGACGCCGTACGGCAAGCGACGCCGCGCCGACTTCCTCGTACGCCATCTGCACGGGCGCGAGCCGCGCTGGTCGCACAGTTCCCCGGAGTGACGCCCTGGCCGTCAGCGTCCGATCTCGACGCGGGAATCGGGAATTCTCGGCAATTGCACTTCCCATTCCCGCAGAACGAGTCCATACTTGAGAGGCGCCTGGGCGTATCGGCTGGATCCGGCCACGCCCTGGTCCGATCTCATTGCACGTATCGTGCCCCAAACGCCGATTCCGGCGACAGCGAACCGATCCGCCCCTGGAGAGAAATGGAGACGCCCATGAGCTTGGTGAGCGAAGCAGCAGCGCTCGGTGTGATTCTGGCCCTGGCAGGAACGGCCGCCTCGGCCCCGCCTCCCGCCCAGGAGAAACCGGTCGCCGTCCCGGCCCAGGCGCACCAGGAGCATCCGGAGGACGCACCCGCCGCCCCGGCCAAGTCCATCTCGCCGGCGATGCGGATCGTCCGCGACGGCTTCGTCAGTGTGCAGGTCA
>CAZZPX010000223.1:0-5973 GCA_964655955.1 uncultured Phycisphaerales bacterium
GCACGAAGATCCTCCCGCCCGGCGCCAGCGCTCGATTGACGTTGGCCAGGAGCCGGCGATTCTCCTCGCGCGAGAATTGGTGCACGATGGCGCTGACCCAGGCGAGATCGGTGCCACCGGGCAGGGGCCCTGCGATCGCATCCGCGGCGACGAGCGTCACGCGCTTCTCGAGGCCAAGTTCAGCAATGCGGCGTTTGGCGAGCGGCATCACCTTGCCCAGATCGACGAGGGTGGCGCGCGCCTGCAGATGACGGGCGAGAAAGGCAGCCGTCCACGTCCCCGAGGCGCCGCCGACGTCGAGAAGGTGCTGAAACTCGAGCGGTTCGAGCGCTGCGATGACGTCAAGGGCGAGCGGGCCGCAGATGTTGTCCATGGCGAGTATGAAGGACTCGTGATCGCCGGTCTCGTCGCGGATGCTGGGGCGGCGCTCGGCGAGGAGTCCTGACTTGACCACGTGCGCGAGGTCCCCCCAGCGTCGCATGCAGTTGGCGTGATGCTGCGCCATGGCGAGCCCGCCGCCCGGGCCGTTGTGGCTCAGCACCTCCGCGGCGCCGGGTGCGGGCGCGTAGCGTTCGCCCTCCTTGCGCGTCAACCCGATCGCGGTCATGGCGTCAAGCAGGATCCTGACGCCGCGCTCGTCGCCCTCGATGCGCCGCGCCACCTCAGCCGCCGGGAGCGCCTCGTGCCTGAGTACGGAGAAGAGACCCAGTTCCGCCGCCGCCGCCAGCACGCAGGCGCGCTGGTAGCCGCGGGCGAGGTTCGCGATCGATTCGTAGTCCCAGGCGTGTCTCATCTGCCGGCTCCTCCCTTCGCCGCAACTGATCTGCTTTGTCATGCATCCGCGAAGGAGCGCTCCGCGCAACGCAGGGCGCTGACGCGAGGCGAGGCCTTACTTCTCGTGATATCCCTGCACGACGAGCACGCAGGCGTCGCCGCCAATGACGCTCAGGCCGAGTTCCTCTGCGCGCTCTATTGCTCGGTCGCTCTCGGCACCGGGCTGCATCCACACGTGCTTGATTCCCGCTGCCGCCGCCGCCTCGACGATCTTCTCGGTGACGGCGGGAGGTGTGATGATGGAGACGCCGTGGACCGGCTCAGGAAGCGACTCCAGATCGGGATAGGCGGTGAGCCCCTCCACCTCCTTTTCCCTGGGATTGACGGGATAGACGGTGCGCTGGTTCTGCAGGTAGCTGCGCAGCACCTTGTTGCCGTACTTGTCGCGATTCGTGGACGCCCCGACGACCGCCCAGGGGCCCTTTGCGAAGAAGGCGTCGATCCGTTCCTGAAGCGTCATGCGAGTCTCCCTTGCTGGCGGTGCACGCGACATGGTAGCACCGCCGGGGCGCGCTGGAGTATGCTGGCGCGTGCCGGCGAGGCGGGAGGCGGCTCCTGGCGCCGTCGCCCGAGCCCGCCTTGGCAGAGAGGAGACGAGCATGGCATCTCAGCGACTTCTTCCGATCCTGCTGCTGTTCGCTGTCGGGCTCTGGTTGACGGCGTTTGCGCAGGCAAGTCAAGCGGCGGCAGCGGACGAGGAACGCCTGCAGTGGTGGCGCGAGGCGCGCTTCGGCCTCTTCATCCACTGGGGGCTTTACAGCATTCCCGCCGGCCAGTGGGGCGAGCAGACCGGTCACGGCGAATGGATCATGACCACCGCCCAGATTCCGGTTCAGGAGTACGAGAGGTTTCTCGGTCAGTTCAATCCCGTGAAGTTCGATGCGGAGGCGTGGGTGCTCGCCGCCAAGAACGCCGGCATGAAGTACATCGTCATCACCAGCAAGCACCACGACGGCTTCTGCCTCTTCGACAGCGAGCTGACGGATTACGATGTGATGTCGACGCCCTTCGAGCGCGACATCATGCAGGAACTCTCCGACGCCTGCGCCAAGCACGGCCTGAAGATGTGCTGGTATCACTCGATCATGGACTGGCATCATCCCGACTATCTGCCGCGGCGCGGCTGGGAGGAGCGCTCCGCGGAAGGCGCCGACTTCGATCGCTACGTCGATTACCTGCGCGGCCAGGTGACCGAACTGCTCACGAACTACGGCGAGATCGGCGTGATGTGGTTCGACGGCGAGTGGGAGGGAACGTGGACGCACGCCTACGGCGGGCCGCTCTACGATCTCTGCCGCGACCTGCAGCCAAGCGTCATCGTCAATGATCGCGTGGACAAGGGCCGGCGCGGGCACAGCGGCATTGTCGGCGATGAATACGCGGGCGACTTCGGCACGCCCGAGCAGCACATCCCGCCGACCGGCCTGCCCGGCGTCGACTGGGAAACGTGCATGACCATGAACAACCACTGGGGGTATAACAAGTACGATGATGATTGGAAGTCGAGCGAGGACCTGATCCGCAAGCTCATCGACATCGCCTCGAAGAACGGCAACTTCCTTCTTAATGTCGGGCCGAAGGCGGACGGCACGTTCCCCCAGCCGTGTCTCGATCGACTCGCAGCGATCGGCGCCTGGATGGAGGTGAACGGTGAGGCGATTTACGGCACGACGGCCAGCCCCTTCAGCGAACTCTCCTTCGACGGACGCTGCACCGTCAGGCGCAACGGCGCAGCCACGCGGCTGTACCTGCATGTCTTCGACTGGCCGGCCGGCGGCGAGTTGCGGCTGGCAGGACTGGGGAACGACATCATCGGGGCGCGCCTCCTGGCGGTTGAGTCGGCCGACGTGGCCGCGCGCCGCGCCGGGGCCGATGTCGTCATCAAGGTCCCGCAGGAGGCGCCCGACGACGTCGCCTCCGTCATCGTTCTTGATGTTGCCGGAGCCCCGATCGTCTATAACAAGCCGACGATCGAGCCGGCCACGCCGATCTTCGTGCGCTCGACACAGGTCGAGATGGACGCGGGGTCGCCGGATCTGGAGGTGCGCTACACGTTGGACGGCTCCACGCCGACCACCGCCTCGCGCCGCTATCGCGCTCCCATCACGGTGAGCGCGACCAGCACGCTCAAGGCCCGCTGCTTCCACCACGGTCGAGCGGTGAGCGACATCGCCGAGTCGACCGTCACCAAGGTCGAGCCGATTCCGGCGCTGCGCCTCACCGAATCGGACATCGAGCCCGGCGTGCGCTGCGAAACATATCTCGGCGATTGGGACGCATTGCCTGACTTCGGCGCGCTGCAGCCGGAGTCCGTGGAAACGGCCCAGGCGGTCAAGCTGATGGGCGATCTTCGCGCGGAGTATCTCGCCCGGCGGTACGTCGGCGTCGTCAATGTGCCTGCCGACGATGTATACGAATTCACGCTCATCTCCGACGACGGCTCGCGCCTGCTGATTGGAGATACGATTGTCGTCGACAACGACGGGCTGCACAGCGTGCTCGCGAAGTCCGCGCCGATGGCGCTGGCGCGCGGCTGGCATCGTATCGAAGTGCAGTGGTTCAACAAGACGGGCGGTGCGGAACTCGAACTGCGCTGGCGCCGGGGCGACGCCGACGCGGCGGCCATCCCGCCCGCCGCGCTGCGGCACGAGCCCGAGTGACACGCGCTGCTGGCGCTCCTATACTGCCGCGAAATCCTCAGAGGAGACGCCAGATGAAGACATTCACGCAAGCAACGATCGCTGTGGCTGCAGCCTGCGCGCTGCTGGCGGGCGTCGTTGTGATCATCGGTGCGACGCGAAGTGATGAGCCGAAGCAGGCGACTCAGCCGGCAGCCGATCCGCCGGAGCAGGTCGGCGCGAGCATGCAGTCGTCCAACTCGACCGCAGCGGATGCCAGCGCGCCATACAGTCTCGTCACCTGCCCGATCTCCGGCAAGGCGCTCGGTTCGATGGGCCGACCCGTCATCAAGCAGTACGACGGCCGCGAGGTTCGCTTCTGCTGCGCCGGCTGCATTGAAGAGTTCGAGAAGGACGCGCCGGCGCACTGGCGCAGCATCGACGAGCGCCTCGTTCAGCAGCAACTCATGCACTACCCGCTCGACACATGCATCGTCAGCGGCGAGAAGCTGGGGTCCCGCGGCGAGCCGGTGAACCATGTGCACAAGAACCGCCTGGTCCGCTTCTGCTGCCCGGACTGCATCGGCGCGTTCGAGAAGAAGCCCGCCGAATACCTGCGGGCGCTGGACGAGAGGATCGCCGACGCTCAACGCGCCGCGTACCCGCTTGCCTCCTGCCCCGTCATGGCCACCGGCCTCGAGGCCATGGGCGGAATCGTCGACATAACGTATATGAATCGTCTGGTCCGCCTGTGTTGTCAGCCGTGCGTTACGACGTTTGAGAAGAGTCCGCAGAGATATATGGAGATGATTGATGCGGCGTACGCGGATCGGCAGCGCGAGGCGTACCCGCTCGAGACGTGCGTGGTGAGCGGGGAGAAGCTTGGATCGCGGGGTGAGCTGCGCGACGTGATCGCCGGCGGCACGCTGGTGCGCCTCTGCTGCGACAAGTGCCTGCCGAAACTGCAGGAGCGGCCCGGCGAATACCTCGAGAAGGTAAGGGCGGCGAAAACGTCGGGCTGAGGCGCTCGGATAGGCCGCGCGCTCCACGGCGCTCGCGCTGCGCGAGTCAGAGGCGCCAGGGCTCGCGGGCCGCGCATCCCAGCAGCCGATTGGCCGCGGCATCGTTCTCGATGCGCTCGGTCCCGGGATTCCAGCGGATAGTGCGGCCGAGTTGCATGGCGATGTTGCCGAGGTGCGCGATCGTGATTGTGCGGTGCGCGTGCTCGATCGGGGCTGCCGGTTCGCGCCGCGAGCGCACGCAATCGAGGAAGTTGCGGCGGTGGTCGCCGGATGGATGCAGGTGCACCTCGGTCGGGGCGATCGTCTCCTGGAGAAGTTGTTTCGGCGAGGCGTCAAGGAAGCCGCGGCGCACGAAGATCCAGCCGTCGTCGCCGATGAATTTCACGCCCTGGGGCAGCAGATCGCAGACGCGCAGCGTAACGCCGCTCTCGTAATTGGCGGTGAAGTCGAAATGCACCGCGGCGTTCCAGAGGCCTTCTTCCGGATAGTCGCCCACGCCCGCGATGGCGACGGGACCGGAATCCAGCATTCCCAGGCCCCATTGCGCGATGTCTATATGATGCGCGCCCCAGTCGCAGAGCTTGCCGCCGGAGTAGTCGAGAATGTGGCGGAAGTTGTAATGCGTGCGATTCTCGCAGTACGGCGCCCAGGGCGCCGGGCCGAGCCACATGTCATAGTCGAAGCCGTCGGGAACGGGGATCGGCGGCTGCACGCCGGTGCGCGAGCCGCTGGGGATGCCAACCTCGATGTGGCGGACGGCGCCGATTCGGCCGTTACGAACCAATTCACAGGCAAAGCGGAAGCGCGCATCGCTGCGCTGCTGACTGCCGGTCTGGAAGACGCGGCCGCAGCGACGCATGGTATCGCTCATGAGCCGACCTTCCGCGACAGTTCTGCTGAGCGGCTTCTCGCCGTAGATGTCCTTGCCTGATCTGGCGGCAAGGATGTTGATATAGGCATGCCAGTGATCCGGTGCTGCCTGAACGACGGCGTCGAGATCGCTGCGGGCCAGCACATCGCGAAAGTCGCCATATTCAGCGCATCCGGAGTACTCGCCGCGTGCGCTGCGCGACGCATAGAAGCGCTCGACGATCTCTCTGCTCTCTCGCCGCCGCTCTCGATCCACATCACAGACGGCTACGACCTGTACATCGCTCTCGCGCAGGAAGCCGTTGAGATTCGCATTCCCCATGCCTCCGCAGCCGATGAGCGCCATGGTGACGCGGTTGCTCGGTGCGACGGCGGCGCGGGCCGGCTGAACGAGGCCGCCGGGGATGATGAGAGGCAGGGCGACCGCGCCGATGCTGCGCTCGAGGAATCTCCTGCGGCTTGGCTTGGTTCCGGCGGTGTCGCCGCGATCACAGGAACGGCTCATCCCGTTGCCTCCGTGGCGGCAAGGTATTCATCATAGATCCGTTGCAGAAGCGGTCGCTCCGGCGTAGGACCGATCCCGACGTATATGCCGTAGCGCAGCGTGAGCGTGTCGCCGCGGTTGATCC
>CAZZPX010000224.1:0-5972 GCA_964655955.1 uncultured Phycisphaerales bacterium
AAGTAATAATCTTGACCGGGGGTCAGGTTCTCGAAAGTCGCCACGCCGATGCCCGTGTTGTAGACGTAATCGCCGATGCCTGGATCCAGTGTATTCCAGTGCATGGGGATTGTGGCGGAGCTGGCGGCAGTCGTAAAGGGAGTGGCGCTCGACAGGCTGAAGTCGACGCCGGTTGCAGCGCCCATCTCGTCAATGACGTTGACCAGCGCACCTCCACCGCTCATCGTGTTCCAGTTGGCCGGCGAACCGGCGCCGTTGTCGAAGTCAACGCCAATGAGCACCGGAGTTTGCGCGGAAGCCTGGGCAGTTCCCATGAGCAGGCATGCGCCCAGCGCGCACAGTGCCTTCAGCGTGTTCTTGCCTCCAATCATGGTCAGATTCCTCCTGTTATTTGACGGTCAAATCTCGGTGCGCTCGCACCAACCGCGCGGCAGGCACCAGGCGCACCCGACGTAGGTCAGAGTGTCACACGATACGTGGCGTGCAAATCGAAAACGGCGTATTACGTTCGCACGGCGAGGAGCCTCACGGCTAACTGATGAAGATGAAACGATTTATATGGAAGCAAGTCGCTTGTAAAATTCGCAACTTGTATCTGCCGATCTCTTGCTCCGTTTTGGGATGCGGCTGTGAGCGCTCTTGGCCGAAACACCAGGCCGCGCATGCCGACACCACCCTTCCTGTCGAACTAGGATGCACAAATGCAGTTGCTCACTGAGGTAGCGCGCGACATCTGGGCAGTTCTCACCGCCTCCGCGCCGTGGTTTCTCATCGGCTGCCTCGCGGCGGGGCTGCTGCACGCGCTCTTGCCCATGAGCGCCGTGGCTCGACACCTCGGTGGGAGAGGCTTCGGGACCATCATCAAGGCGACGCTCATCGGCATCCCCCTGCCGCTCTGCTCCTGCTCGGTCATTCCCATGGCGGCATCGCTGCGCCGGCGAGGCGCATCCAGGGGCTCGTGCGCCGCCTTTGCCGTCTCCACGCCGGAGACGGGCGTCGATTCCATCGCGCTGACCTACGCGCTGCTCGGCCCGGGCCTGGCGGTGGCCCGGCCGCTGGCGGCGCTGCTGAGCGCGCTGCTGGCGGGGGTGGGAATCCGGGCCCTGGGCGAGCGCGAAGTACGGGAGCCAGACTCGGCCGGGTGCGAGGCAGCCGCGTCGCCAAGCCAGCAGCGCGCGACCGCGACGCCGCCAAACGGGCGGGCGACTGCGAACGAAGCGGCGGACACCGCGTCAGCCGGCGCCTGTGGCGGCGGCGCCTGCTGCTGCGCCTCGCAGGCGCTGGCTGACGACACGCCGATGTCGTGGTCGGTGAAACTCGCGGGCGCATGGCGCTTCGGCTTCTTCGAACTCTTCGACGATCTGGCGGTGTGGCTCCTGGCGGGATTCGTCATCGCGGGCGTCGTGGCGGCGCTGGTGCCGGAGCACGCGATCGCGGAGATCGGCGGCGACAGCGTGTTCGCACCGGTGGTGATGCTGCTCGCCGGGCTGCCGCTCTACGTGTGCGCGACGAGTTCCACGCCGGTCGCCGCGGCGTTGATGCTCAAGGGCCTCTCGCCGGGCGCGGCGCTGGTGTTCCTGCTCGCCGGGCCGGCGACGAACGCCGCGACGATGGCGTGGGTGCTGCGCGACCTTGGCCCCAGAGCGCTTTTCGTCTATCTCGCCAGCATCGCTGTCGTGGCGCTCGGTATGGGGTACGCGCTGGACGCTGTCGACCTGCCTGTGCGCCTCGCCGAGGGCTTGCACGCGGGGGGTGCGCGGTTCGATCCCGCGGCGCATTTCCTGGCGGCGACGCTGCTGCTCCTGATCGTGCGCCCGATCGCTACGCGCATCGCGCGGCGGATCACCTCGAGGCGTGCTGCAGCGACCGATGCATGACCAGCCCTGCGTCCTGGCGTTCAGCGCAGTTCGATTCGAGCGCCGACGCTGATCGCGCCTTCGCGCACCACGCGCAGGTAGACGCGGCTGAAGCCCGCGTGCTTGCCCTGTTTCATGCGCGAGAAACTGCCGTCCTTGAAGCTGCCCTGGATGGTGCGGCAGGGTTCGGTGTACTGCGTCACCTCGAGTTCGACCGCCCCGTCCCCCTCCCCGATCAGCAGCCTCGCGCCGGGGGCGAGGCGGTCCCAGTCCAGTCCGACCGTGGTCAGATTCTCGCCCGTGCTGCCGGGCGCGATCGGATGCCCTTCCGCGCGCAACGCCTCGATACGCTCGAACGCGAAGGCGCAGATCGCGCGCTGCGGCCCGCCGTGATGCTTCTGATCGCTCTGCCAGTCGCCCGCCAGACCTGACTTGGTCACGCGCACGCGCTCGATGGATTTCTTCGGCACGCCGCCGTTGGAGATGTGCAGGCTGTGCACGCGCGCTTCGCTCATCGGTGGATCCCTACCGCTCGATCTCGACGGGCTCGCTCTGGCGGCGCATCTCCGCGAGATCGTCGCGCAGGCTGCCGTTGCCGCCTTGCCGCTGCTCTTCTGCGTCGCGCTTCTCGACGGTGCGCTGATCGATGTCGCCGCCTTCCTTCACATCGGCGAACTTCACCTTGACGCGTTTGGACACGCCGCGTTCCTGCATGGTGATGCCGTAGAGTTGGTCGGCAGCCTGCATGGTGCGCTTGTGGTGCGTGATGATGATGAAGTGCGATTGATCGAGGAACGGCTCGAGGGAGCGGCAGAAGCGATCGACGTTGGTGTCGTCCAGGGCCGCATCGACCTCGTCGAGGAAGCAGAAGGGGCTGGGCCGGCTGCGCAGGATCGACATGAGCAGCGCCACGGCGGTCATGGTCCGCTCGCCGCCGGAGAGCAGCGTGATCGAGCGGGGCTCCTTTCCAGGCGGCTTGGCGATGATCTCGACGCCTGATTCGAGCCAGTCGATCTCGCCGTTCTCCTCGGGAATCATGCGGATTTCCGCGCGGCCCCCGCCGAAGAGGCGACGGAACAGGCCGTCCTTGCCGGCGAAGTTGCGCTCGATCGTCTCGAAAGTCTCGCGGAATCGTTCTTCGCTGGTGAGATTGAGCTGCCCGATGAGTTTCTCGAGTCTCTCGCGCGCATCGTCGATGTCGCGCACCTGCGCGACGAGATCTTCGTTGCGCTGCTCGAGGCTCTGCTCCTCCTCGATGGCGTCGAGGTTGACGTTGCCCAGCGCCTTGATCTGCTGCCGCAGCTCCTCGATCTCGCGCAGCGCCTCGCGGGCGTCGACAGGATCGACATCGCCCTCCTGCATCATCTGGAGATACTCGACGTGCAGCACGGGCAGGTCGAGTTCGAGTTCCTCTGCGGTGCGCTCCTCGAGGTTCTCCCGCTTCACTTCCAGCTCGCGCTTCGACACTTCCAGCGCGTGCCAGTCGCGCTCGATGTGGCTGCTCTGCTCGCGGGCGGCGATCAGCTTCTCGCCCAGATCTTCCGCCTCGGCAGTCGCCGCCTGGACCTGCTGCTGCAACGGCTCACGCTCCTTGGCGAGGGCGACGAGTCTCTTCTCCGCCTCCTCGATCTGGAACGCCGCTTCATCGATGGCGCGATCGTGCTCGATGCGGCGCGCCTTGCCCTCCTCGCACTGCCTGCGTTCGCCGTCGCGCTGCTGGGCAGCATCGTCGACGGTCAGTTCCAGTCGGCGACGTTCGCGCTCGGCGGAGGCGATCTGCTCGTCGAGCTGACTCAGCGCCACGCGGGCCCCGGTGAGTTCCTCGCCAGCACGGTCCACCTCCTCGGCCAGCCGCTGCAGACCCGCTGACAACTCCTCCGCTTCGCGCTTCTCTTCGTCGTGCAGGCGATGCAGCGATTCGATCTCTTCCTCGAGCGCCGTCCGCTTCTCGCGGTGCTCTTCGATCTGCTGCTCAAGTTCCAGCCGCTCCACGCCCAGGTGCGAGACTTCATGCTGCAAGCGCTCCTGCTCGGCGGCGAGCCGGTCAATGAGCGCCTGCTGGTCCAGCCGGCGATGCGTCGAATCGCCGATCCGCTTGCGGATCTCTCCACCGCGACTCTGCAGTCGACCGGCGTTGGCGTCGAGTTGCGAAACGTGCGACTCGATCTCGGCGATGCGGTCGTCGAGCGCCGCGATCTGCGCGTCAAGCTGCGTCAGCTCCGTCTTGCGCTGCAGGAGCCCCAGCCCGGACTCCGCAGCGACCGGCCCGGCGGTGACGCGACCCTGCGGATCGAGCACCTCGCCGTCTCGTGTGACGAAGCGATATCCCTTGAGCGGCCCTTTCGCCAGACGCCGCGCCGTCGCCAGATCGCTCGTCGCCACGCAGCGCGCGAGCAGCCTGTCCACGGTGCGCCCGTAGGGCGGGCTCACCCGCACCTTCGGGCGCAGATGCACGACCGTCGCGGGCAGCAGCACGTGCGGCGGCTCCGGCCTCGCCGCGCCGTTGCCGTTGTGCGCCGTCGCGGGAATGAAGGTCACGCGCCCGGGCAGATTCTTGATCTGATCGGCGTCGATGTCATCGATCGATTCGACCATGAGCGACTGCAACGCTCCACCCAGCGCCGCCTCGACCAGCGGCGCCCAACGGGCGTCCGTCTGGATGTGATCGGCGAGCAGGCCGTCGACGAAGGGCAGATCGAGGTCAAGCACTGCTTTCACGTCATCGCGCAGGCCCTCGCGCGCTTCCTGCATCTCCTTGAGCGTGTGCCTTCGCGTGTCGAGACGGACGCGCTCGTGCTGATCCTTCGTCAAGTGACCCGTGAGATCGGCAAGCTGCGTGCTGATCTCCTGCGTCTGCGCATCGATGGAGGAGAGTTCATCAGCGAGCACGCCGATCTGTTCGCGCGTCTCGTTGAGCGCCGCCTCGGTCTCGCCCTGGCGCCTGCGACGCTCGTCAATGTCGTTCTGCAGGCTCCGCGCGCGCGCGGCCAACTTGTCGCGCTGCTGCCCCACCACCTCCATGCGGTGCGTCAGGTTGTCCCGCTGACCCTGCTTCATCACCAGCTTGCGATCGATGTCGGCGACGACGGCCTGCTGCTCGCGGGACCGGGCGTTGGCGTCATTCAGCTTCTGCTGTGCCGTGAGACGCTTCGTCGTCGCCTCGCTCACCGACCGCTCCGCCTCGTCGCTGCGCTGCTGCAGGGCAGCGATTGCGTCGGCGACGTCACCCAACTCCTGCTCGAATTGCTCACGCCGGTGTTCGATCGCGGAGAGCCGCCGCTCGGCTTCGGCGATCTGGCGATCCAGTTCCGCAGTCGCGCGCTGCGTCATTTCCCGCCGCTGCTCGGCGCTCTGCTTCGCATGCTGCCAATCGCTTACCTGCCGCTCCAGACCGCGCTCGGCTTCGAGGGCTTCATGCCGGTCCAATTCCGCCTGCTGCTTCTCATCCTCGATGCGGCGAAGCGTGCGTTCGGCGGACTCGCGCTCGCCCTGCAATTCCGCCAGGCGCGAGGTCAGCCCTGTGAGTCGCGATTGCAGATCTGCGTATTCGTCGAGCACATGGGCAGTGCGCAGACTGCGATAGCGCACGTCGAGTTCCTTGAAGCGACGGGCCTTGCTCGCCTGGCCGCGCACGATGCGCAGGCGGCGCTCGGTGTTCTCAAGCTGCTGGCGGCAGACGAGCAGGTTCGCTTCCGCCCGCTCCAGCTTGCGTTGTGCCTCGATGCGCCGAGCCTTGAACTTGGCGACACCCGCGGCCTCGTCGAAGATGACGCGGCGATCCTTCGGGTTCGCCGTGAGCATGGCGTCGACCTTGCCTTGCTCGATGATCGAATAGCCGTCCCCACCCACGCCCGTGTCCATGAAGAGTTCGAGGACGTCTCTGAGGCGGCACTTGTGATCGTTGATGAGGTACTGGCTGGTGCCGTCGCGGAAGAGCCGCCGGCCGACTGTGACGACCTCCGTATCGAGGGGCAGATCGCGCTCGCCCGTCTCCGCGTTCCTGACGGGGTTCTCGAAGGTGAGGATCACCTCGGCCCGCCCCATCGGCTTGCGGGCCACCGTCCCGGAGAAGATCACATCCTGCATCTGTCCGCCGCGCAGGCTCTTCGCGGAGCG
>CAZZPX010000225.1:0-5963 GCA_964655955.1 uncultured Phycisphaerales bacterium
GCTTGAGGGGCGAGTCCAGCAGGGAGCGACGGGGAACTGGGCGGGCGGTAGGGGGTGTTCCATGTGGAACGACTGGGCCGGTCCTGTCGATTGTTCCACGTGGAACGGGCCGGCGACGGGCGACGTTCCACGTGGAACAGCGGCCCCGCCGAGCCGGCACTTCGCCACCCGCCCCTGAACCGCTATGATGCGCCCTGCCCACCCGGACTCGAAGGAGGATTCGCATGGCCAGCCGTTCCCGCTCCACTCGTCGCCTCGGCCGGGGCCTCGCCAGCCTGATGAGCACGCCCGCCGAGATTCCCGGACCGGCCGCCCCCGAGCCGAGCGCCTCGCAAGCGGACGCCCCCTCGCCGGAGCAACCGCCCGCCGACGCCGAGCCCGGCGCCGCCTCGGATCCGGCCCTGCGCCGCATCCCCGTCGACAGGATCCAGCCCAATCCGCATCAGCCTCGGCGCAGTTTCGATGAGCAGGCGCTGCGCGAACTGGCCGACTCGATCCTCTCCGCCGGGCTCATCCAGCCGATCGTTGTGCGCGCAAGTCGCGGCGCCACGGGTGTTTATGAACTCATAGCAGGGGAGCGACGCTGGCGCGCTGCCCGCCTCGCGGGTCTGGAGGCCATCCCCGCCGTCCTTCGCGACACGTCCGATCAGCAGTCCGCGGAGTTCGCCCTGATCGAGAACCTCCAGCGCGCGGATCTCAACCCGATCGAA
Organism: uncultured Phycisphaerales bacterium; assembly: GCA_964655955.1. Taxonomy (GTDB): domain Bacteria; phylum Planctomycetota; class Phycisphaerae; order Phycisphaerales; family JAGLTS01; genus CAZZPX01. Next base: position 711 of record CAZZPX010000225.1, read on the forward strand.
CGGGCGGAAGGGCTGCAGTCGCTGTGCGATCGGTTTGGCCTCACGCAGTCCGCCCTCGCCCAGCGGGTCGGCATGCCCCGCCCGAGCATCGCCAACCTCCTGCGCCTGCTGCAGCTTCCAGAGTCCGTGCGCGAACTGCTGCGCTCCGGCGACCTCACGCTCGGCCACGGCAAACTCTTGGTTGGTCTATCTGACAACCAATTAATAGAACAACTTGCTGGCCGCTGCGCCCGGGCGGGCTGGTCCGTGCGCAAACTCGAAGAGGAACTCAAGCGCGTCGGCGGCGAGGCGCCCGCGCCGGCCAGGCACGCCGCTCCCCCGCGCCCGCCGCACGTACTCAATCTCGAACAGCAACTCTCCAGCCATCTGGGCACGAAGGTGAAGATTCGCGAAGGCCGCACGAAGGGGTCCGGCAGCCTGGTCATCGAGTTCTACGACCTCGACCAGTTCGACGGCCTGATGCAGCGCATGGGGTTCGAACAGAGCTGAGCGAAGGCACACCGCGATGAGTGACGAATGATAAGTGTCGCATGACGAAAGCGACCGCGCCCCGGGCGCGGTTTTGACGCCTCTTCTTCTTCATTCTTCATTCGTCATCTCTTCTCAGTCTTCATTCGTAGACAGCCCGCGCCCATGCACCAGCGCCAGCCAGACGAAGCCCACCGCCCCTAAGAACGCCAGCACCGTCAGCACGGCGAAGGCGTTGGCGCCCATGCCTGGTACGTGCAGCACATTGTCCGCTGTGACGGACACGCCGATGCTGCTCAGTCGATTCGTCAGCGGGCGCAGGTCTTCGGCCAGCGCCCCGAGCGGCACGGTGAAGCCGGCGTAAATGAACATGCCGAGGAATGGGCCCAGCGCCCCGCGCACGCCGGTGAGCGTCACGTGCAGGCCCATATAGATCGGGGCCATCTGTCGCGAGGCGAAGTCGTGATGCCCGAGGCTCCAGGCGAGCGCCGCGCCGCCGCGGGCAAAGCCGATGACGATTCGGGAAATATAGATGATCCAGAGCGTCTCCCACATCATTCCCACAGCCGTCAAGCCGATGGCGACGACGAAGAACCAGGAGTGCACAGCGCGAAAGTGCAGGATGTTGACGCGGGTGAGGAAGCGCGCCCAGAAGGGAAGCGCGAGAACCATCATGCCGATCGGAATCGCCGTGGTCAGCGTGATCGAACTGCCGTACGCGAGCCCGAACGTCTCGTCCAGGGCCTTAATGAATGGAGGGAGGATCGACAGGTTGGCGATCCCCAGCACGAACTGGCACACCATATAGAATCGATAGCGCCGATCCTCGCGCAGCACGCGCAGCATGGCGAGGGGCGAGGTCAGGTTGTTGCCGTTGTTCGTTTCCAGGCGCTCGCTGCGAATGTAGGCGCGCCCCTGCCGCCAGCGAATCTTGCGGAACGCCAGCGCCCCGATCAGCCCCAGCCCCGCCGCGATGGGAAAGATCGCGTGATAGCTGCGCTCGTTCGTGTCGAGCACGTGCCCCGCGAGGAAGCTGAACAGTGCGATCAAGCCGGCCGTGATGATGGTGAAGTTGCCGGTCACGTGGAAGCGGACGCGGCGGGGGTAGTTCGCACGCCAGACGTCAGCCCGGACGGTGAGGATACCCGTCATGCAGATGCGCCCGGCGAAGGAGGCTGCCAGCAGCACCCACAGACCCAGCCAGGTCGCGGCCGGTGCCAGCGCCAGGATGAGCAGGCTCGCCAGCAGCCCGAACTGCGCCAGATTGACGACGCGCACCCGATCCCGCCCGTGGGCCGCCCGCGTCCACATGAAGCTGGTCATGTTGGCCATCACCGGGGCGGCGGAGATGAAGGCGATCGCAACGTCAGGGGCATCGAACGCCTTCTTGGCGATGACGCCGAGGACCCCGCCCTCGAGCATCGCCAGGGCGGCAGGCATGAACGCCGCGCTGATCATCTCCTGCCGGTAGGGGGGGCGGCACATCAGCGGCAAGCGCCTGGAATCAAACCGGTTCCACCGCGATGGCGGGTGAGTGTTGACGCCCGCCGCCGGCGCTGCCGCTGCGCCGTCCTGTCGAGATCGCGTCGTGGCGTCTGGCACGCCGCCATCATAGCCCTTCACGGGCTCCGCAATTCGGCCCTGGCTGCCCAGGTATCAGCTCCGGCACCGCTTGCACCCGCTGGCGTTGTGCCCGTCCGCCCGGTCTCAAAAAGGCAAGCGCTGCCAGACGGTTAGCCGCCGGCAGCGCGTGTGCACGTCTGAATCAGGTTGGATAATGCCCCCGGGCCGGGTCAATACGGCGAGGGCGCCGGATGCAGGCGTGACGGCCGATCCCGGTAGAACGCCCGCAGCAGGTCGCCCTTCATCGCCCGCGTGTTGGTGTTGTCCGTGTGGGCCATGACGTTGACCACGTCGATCTCGCGGTAGTACAGCGTGTCCAACTCCGGCGTGAGGTTTTCGAGGATCTGCTCGTGTCGCGTGAGCGGCTGGCGCTCCTCGGATGCGCAGCCGACGAAGCCGATCAGTGTCGCGGCGGCGAACAGGCCCAGCACGGAGCAGCGGCGAAGCGTGGCAATGCGGGTGGATGTCATGGCGCAGCCTACCTTTCTTGTCACCATGCTTGTACCTCCCAAACGCCGGCCGGTCAAATGCTTCTCCGTGGATTCAAGCCGCGTCAATGCGAGGCGAATCCGCCGCCGCCGCCCGCCTCCGGGCTACAATGGATCGAGACGCTCTCACCTGCAGGGTTCGCCCGGCGTTCGCTTATGTTCTGAACCTTTGAGACCCCGACGGATCCGAAGATCGGCCGCGAAGATCAAGCCTCCAGAGAGTGGAAGATCGGGACAGGCCGGCGACGGAACCACTTTGATGACGGGGTTCGAACATACAGACGCTCCGGCCCAGGCGGATGAGAGCCTTCACGAGACCCGCGCCCCACACGGACGCGGGTTTCTTCTTTTCCCGACTCCCCGCGCTCTCACAGCGCCCCGCGACGAAGGCGGACGAAAACCGGGACAGGTACGGTTTGACAGGCGTGGCGAAGAGCCGTAACCTCACACCATGCCCCGCGCTGCTCGACCTACGCCCGGCGGATACGTCTACCACGTTCTCAATCGCGGCGTCGGACGCATGACGCTCTTCGAGAGTGACACCGACTACGAAGCGTTCGAACGCGTCCTCACCGAAACGCTCGCCGCCCACCCCGGCGTCGAACTGCTCAGTTACTGTCTCATGCCCAACCACTGGCATCTCGTGCTGCGGCCGAAGGGCGATCGCGATCTCGGCGCCTTCATGCAGCGGCTGACGCTCAGGCACTCGCGCCGCTGGCAGGAGCAGCGGCACTGCCACGGCAGCGGCCATGTCTATCAGGGTCGTTACAAGTCGTTTCCCATTCAAAAGGATAAGCACCTGCTCACCGTGTTGCGTTACGTCGAGCGCAACGCCGTGCGGGCGAAACTCGTCAAGCGCGCGGAAGGCTGGCGCTGGTGCAGCCTGTGGGTGCGGCGGAACGGCAGCGACGAAGAGCGCGCGATGCTGGCGGCGTGGCCCGGAGCGGAACCGCGGAGCTGGCTGCGGACGGTGAATGCGAAGTTGCCCGAGGAGGAACTCGACACCCTGCGCCAGTGCGTGAATCGCGGCCGACCATACGGCTCGGACTACTGGACAAAGCGTACAGCGAGCGCGCTGGGCTTGGAGCACGTCTTCCGCCGCCCCGGCCGGCCGCGCAAGGCGGAGTGAGCGGGCGAAAAAACCGTACCTGTCCCGGTTTTCAGCTCGCGACTTCGTCGAGCGCCTTGGCGAGATCGCCCTTGCTCGTCACGCCCACGAACTTCTTCGCCAACTCCCCGCCCTTGAAGATCATCACCGTGGGAATCGCGCTGATCTGATACTTGATGCCCGTGTTGCGGTTGGCGTCAGTGTCCATCTTGCCGACCTTCACCTTGCCCTCGTACTCGCCGGCGAGTTCGTCGATCGTGGGAGCAAGCATCCGGCAGGGCATGCACCACTCCGCCCAGAAATCGACCAGCACCGGCTTGTCCGACTGGAGCACCTCCGCCTCGAAATTGTCGTCGGTGAACTGATGGACGTTGTCGCTGGCCATGTCCGGCTCCTTGAGGTTCAATCGGCCGCGCTGCGGTGACCGGGGGTGTGATGACTGTCGGTTGCGGGAAGAGCGAATCGTAGCACCGCGTGGGTGAGAATTCCACGAATCATGGCTCCGGGTGGGGAATCAGACCTCGGCGAAGGCAGCCGCCATCCGCAGCGCCTGGCGATGCGCACCGATGTCGTGCACGCGGAAGAAGCGCGCCCCGGTCTGGTACATGAGCAGCGTCGCCGCGGCGGAAGCAGCGTCTCGCTCGCCCGGCTCGCCCGCGCCCGAAAGCCGGCCAAGGAAACTCTTGCGGCTCGCGCCGAAGAGGATCGGCCGCCCCAGCGCCGAAAGCGCCGCGGCGCTTCGCATCAGCGCCAGGTTTTGCTCGACGCTCTTGCCGAACCCAAGACCCGGATCGAGCGCGATCGACTCGGCCGGCACGCCCGCGGCCACAGCATTCCGCAACGACGCGTCGAGCCCCGAGCGCACGACCTCGACGATGTCCCCCTCGATCGGCGTGCGGGAGTACTGGTGCGAATAGACATCCTGGTTGGGCGGGAGCAGGCGATGCATGAGGATCAGCCCCGCACCGGTTGTGGACGCTATGCGGAGGATTTGTGGATCGTCCGAGCCGGCGGAAACATCGTTGATGGCGTCCGCGCCGGCTGCCAGCGCCGCCTCCGCCACGGCTGCGAGCGTCGTGTCGACCGAGATGGGCGCATCGAGGCCGGCGTTGCGGATGGCGCGGATCACGGGGACGACGCGGCGGATCTGCTCGCCTGCGTCGACTCGCCGGGCGCCGGGTCGGGTCGATTCCCCGCCAATGTCGAGCATATCCGCACCCGCAGCCAGCGCCGCGTGTGCCCGATCGACCGCCGCGGCGACGGTGGGCAGTTCGCCGCCGTCGCTGAAGCTGTCGGGCGTCAGGTTCAGGATCGCCAGCAGGCGCGGCTCGTCGAAGCTGAGAAGGCACCTGCGGCTCACGTGCCAGGGAGGCGGCGTGTCGGCCGGCGCAGGAGTGGGGGAGTTTACAGCGGGCGTGGGGGCCATGGCTGGGAGTAGCGTAGCGGTGCGGACAAAAAGATCCCGGGGACCCTTCGCAGCGGGGGCGCCATGAAGGATCCCCGGGCTCACGGGGGCATATGCGTTTGGTGCCGCTACTGCGGGCTGTTGGACGGCGTCAGAAGGGG
>CAZZPX010000226.1:0-5956 GCA_964655955.1 uncultured Phycisphaerales bacterium
AGCGGTCGACTTCATACTTGCCCACGCCACGCGCTTCGAGCTGGTCGCGCAGTCGCCTCGCCGCCCAGGAAATGAGTTTCTCGCTCTGACGTTCGTGGACGCGCCAGATGGCGTCGTCGGGAATCTGGTGAATCTCCTCCCAGATGGAGTGATCCATCGGGTCGAACTGCCAGTTCGAGCTGAGATGCCGGTCGAAGAGCTGCTGCATGTTCTTGCCGATCCACGAGCGCGCGTGCACGCCGTTGGTCACGTGCGTGATGGGCACCTCGTGCTCGGGCGTGGCTGGCCAGATGCTCTTCCACATGGCGCGGGAGACGTGGCCGTGCAATTCGCTGACGCCGTTGCACTTCGCCGCCGTGCGTATCGCCAGCACCGCCATCGAAAAGAACTCGTGACGGTCGAAGACGTTCTCCCGGCCGAGCGACAGCAGGCCCTCCATGTCCAGGCCCAGCCCGTGCACGTACTCCTTGAAGTACTTCTCCATGAGGTCCGGGCCAAAGCGGTCGATGCCGGCGGGCACGGGCGTATGCGTCGTGAAGACATGGCGCGCCGCCGCCGCCTCGCGCGCCTCGTCGAAGGCGTAGCCGTGCTTCTCACGGATCTGGCGGATGCGTTCCAGGGCGAGGAAGGCGCTGTGGCCTTCGTTCATGTGGTAGACGTTGGGGGCGAGATCCATGGCGTTGAGGGCCCGGATGCCGCCGATCCCCAGCACGATCTCCTGCTGGATTCGCGTCTCCACGTCACCGCCGTACAGATTGCGCGTGATGGCGCAGTCGGCGGGCCGGTTTTGCGGCAGGTTGGTGTCGAGCAGGTAGAGCGGAATGCGCCCGACGTTGCAGACCCAGACCGCGCAGTGCACGTCGCGCCCGGGAAGCTGCACGCTGACCGTCAGCGGATTGCCATTCTTGTCCAGGACGCGATTGAGCGGCTGGTTGTGCACGTCGATGTCGAGATAAGTTTCCTGCTGCCAGCCGTCCTGGTGGAGATACTGCAGGAAGTAGCCGCTGCGATAGAGCAGGCCGACCGCGATGAGGGGGATGCCCAGCTCCGAGGCGGATTTGAGGTGGTCGCCCGAGAGGCACCCCAGGCCCCCGGAGTAAATCTGGAAACACTCCGTGAGGCCGTACTCCGCGGAGAAGTAGGCGACCTGCATGGACTCGTTCTTCGCCAGGTGCTTCTGATCCCACCAACTGATGCGCGAACAGTGTTCGTCGAGCATGGCCTTCACGGAGTCGATCTGGTGCACGAAGCTGCGGTCGCGGGCGGCCTTTTCGAGGCGATCCTGGCGCAACATTCCCAGCATCTTGATGGGGTTGTGCCGGCTGCGACGCCAGAGATCGCGGTCGAGCCAGACGAAGAGGTCGACGGCGGCCGGATGCCAGGTCCACCAGAGGTTGCGGGCGATATCCATCAAGGGGGCGATGGGCTCGGGGAGGCTGGGAACGACCTGGAACGAATGTATGCGGGCGAGTCCGGCTTGCAGCATCAGACTATTCCTTCACAGAGGCGTGGAAAGAGGCGACGGGCGCGGAGCCTCACCGCCCTCGTGTATCGGACCAATCGGCTGTGATACCGCCTGATTTCACTCGAATCCAGGAGGAAATCGCCGGAAGCACCGTCCGCGGCTGGCGCACTCGTTTCGGCCGCTGCCGCCGATTCAGGAGCGGCCCGCCCTGTATGGCGTTTCGAGCCGGGACGGGGCCTACCGGCCGACCTGCAGAGTGCAGCCATATGCTATTGCCATGCAGGTCGCAGCGGCGCCGTCGATCGTCTCGTTCGTCATACCCGCCTACAACGAGGCGGCCCTGGTCGGCGCGACGATCGAGTCGATCAGGCTGGCCATGGCCGGGCAGGACGTCGGCTACGAAATCGTCGTCGCCAACGATGACTCCTCCGATGCGACGGCGGCTGTCGCGCGGCAGGCGGGGGCTCGGGTCATCGACGTCGCCCATCGCCAGATCGCCGCCACGCGCAACGCCGGCGCTCGAGCGGCTGCGGGCGACCTCTTCATCTTCGTCGACGCCGACTCGCTCGTGTCGCCGGCGCTTGCTGCCGAGGCGCTGCGGGCGTGGGGGGATGGCGCGGTCGGCGGGGGCGCCACGGTCCGCTTCAGCGGTTCGATACCGCTCTACGCCAGACTCCTCGAGCCGCTGGCGGCGAGGATCTACCGCCTGGGGCGCCTCGCCAGCGGGGCGTTCCTGTTCTGCACCCGCGACGCGTTCGAGGCGGTCGGCGGCTTCGACGAGACCCTCTTCGCCGCTGAAGAGGCATACATGAGCAAGGCACTTCGCAGCCAGGGTCGCTTCGTCGTCGTGCGGACGCCCGTTCACAGTTCCGGGCGCAAGCTGCGGATGTACAGCGCGTGGACCATCTTCGGCACACTCTTGGGCCTCGTGATCCGCGGCGGAAAACTGCGCAGCCGCGCCGGCGGGGATATTTGGTACGACGGGAGGCGCGAAGGGGGAGACGCCTCGAGTCTCTGAGTCCCTGAAGGTGCAGGGGCGACACCCCCTGAATCGGGTATCCTCGGGTCCGGAGGAAACGCCATGACCACGCGCGCACACGTCCACGAGGGAGTCTTCGACGCAACCCCGGAGCGCCTGTTTGAGCTGCTGATCACGCCCAGCGCCATTCGCCAGTGGTGGGGGGCCGCCCGCGCCATCGTCATGCCCAGGCAGGGCGGCACCTGGGCGGCGGCGTGGGGCGATGACGAGGATGCGCCGATGTACACCACCAGCGCCACGCTGCGCGCCTTCGACCCGCCGCGCCGCCTGGTCATGGCGGACTACCGCTACGTCGCGGCGACCGGGCCGCTTCCCTTCCAGGCCGACTTCGTCACCGAGTTTCTCATCGAGCCGGCCCCAGGCGGCACGCGCCTGCGCGTCACGCAGGACGGCTTCCCGAAGGCCGACGTGAGTTCCGGCGGCGACGAGTTCTATGCCGCCTGCCAGCAAGGCTGGCGCGACACTTTTGCCGGCATCCGCCGGTTTCTCGACCAGGGGTAGGTCACCGCGGCGCCTCCAGGTCGGGCAAAGCAGCGCACCGCGGCGTGTCAACGCAGCGCGCTCGTTCATCCCCGCAGTTGCGCCAACGCCTCCGCCTGGGCGAGCGTCTCCTGCGCGCCGGTTTCGAGGTTCTTCAGCGTCACCTGCCCGGCACCCTCGGCGATAAGCGCCTGTTTCGCGCCGCTGGATGACGCCTCCTTGAGCAGCTTGCCCACGTTGCGCGTCGCCTTGTACGTCCGCCGCGCATGCAGGCCGCGCTCGCGCAGGGCGGCGGTGAGTCGCAGCATCTGCGCGTCGGCATCCTCCTTGCCGGACGAGAGCAGGAAGACATCCGGCTTGGGCAGCAGCGCCGCCGCTTGGGGAAGCAGCCCTCGATCCTCGAGCACCAGGCGCAGCACCACGTCGCCCATGCCGAAGCCGACCGCGGGCAGGCTGGGTCCGCCGAAGAGTTCGACGAGGTTGTCGTAGCGTCCGCCGCCGGCGATGGCGCGCTCGCCGCCGCTCGCCTCGTGTGCTTCGAAGACCACGCCGGTGTAGTAGGCGAGGCCGCGCACGATGCCGAAGTCGAAGTCGCACCAGTCGAGCAGATCGGCCGCCTCGAGCGCCTCGCGCAGGGCTCGCAGTTCTTCGAGTTCGACTGCTTCGACACCGAGTGCCGCCACCACGTCTTCCCACTCGCTCGTCGCCGGCATCTTCAAACCCGAGAACGTCTTGAACTTCTCGAGTGGCGCATCGTCCAGGCCGAACTCGCGCGTCTGCCGCTCGAATTCGGCCGGTTCGAGCTTGTCGCGGCGAGCGAGCAGGGCGAACGCCGCGGGCAACTTCTCCGCCGCGAGGCCCAACTCCCGCAGCACCGCCGACACGACCGGGCGGTGGCTCAGGCGCAGCCGCACCGTCTGCGGCGTCAGCCCCACTTCGCGCAAAAAGCCCAGCATGCAGCCGATCACTTCCGCGTCCGCCAGCGCCAGGCTGGTGCGCTCGCGGTTCGACCCGTCCGGCCAGCCGACGAAGTCGACGTTCCACTGCTGGTGCTCGCGCAGCCGGCCGCGCTGGGGGCGCTCGGCCCGGAAGTGCAGGGGCGTGGCGAACCACTTGATCGGCTGGGGCAGGCTCGACGCCCTGGCCGCAATCAGACGGGCGAGCGTCGGCGTGAATTCCGGCCGCAGCGCCAACTCCGCCTCGCCGCGGTGTTCGACGCGGAAGATTTCCGAGATGATCCCTTCGCCGGACTTGCGGGTGTACAGGGCGAGGTGCTCGATGGTGGGGCCTTCGACCTCGTCGAAGCCGTGCCGCGTCGCCACCCGCCGCCACATCCCTTCCAGGTGCCGGCGAACGGCCATGTCCTCGGGATAGAAGTCGCGCATCCCGCGCGGCGCCTGCAGAAGTTGTGTGTCGTCAGCCATAGCGGCGACAGCGTACCAGCACGGCCCGGTTGTGTGGGCTCTGGTCCACACGCGAACTCACCGCGCGCCCGCCTCGGCGACCGGTGCGCCTTATGGACAGGTCTGGCCATACATGGCAAGGAGCATGCCCAGGTCGGATTGACCCACGACGCCGTCACCGTCGATGTCCTGCGGGCAGTCGGCGGTCGGTGAGGCGGGAGGCGGAGCGTAGGGACTGATGAGGTTGCCGCCGTCGTCGGTGAACTGGCCGTCGATCTGGTCGGGTGAATTGGCGCAGACAACTGCGTCCTTGAGGGTCGGCGTGCTGCCATCACCAAGGATGTAGATGCCGCCGCCGGAGTAGGCAGAGGTGTTGTTGATGAGGAAGCAGTCCGTGAGGAGAGGGCTGCTGCCACCCAGCATAAACACGCCGCCGCCGGTAGCGGCTGCGTTGTGGCGAAAGCTGCAGCCCGAGATTGTTGGATTGCAGCCGACCTTGAGGGCGATTCCGCCGCCATCGTCCTGCGCTGTATTGTTTTCGAAGGCGCAGTCGGTGATCGCCGGGCTGCTGTTGTTCTCGATCATCATTCCACCGCCGCTGGCGGTTGGGGCCGAGTTGTGGAAGAACGCACAGTCGACGATGGACGGGTCGCTGGAGTCGATGTGCATCCCGCCGCCGATCCACGCCACGTTGTTGATGAACGTACAGTGGGCCACGAGGGCGCTGCTCTCGTGGAGATGCATGCCACCTCCGAACTCGCCCGTGTTGCCCTGGAACGTGCAATAGTTCACCGTCGGACTGCTCGACTCGATAAACATCCCGCCAAACAAGTCGTTGCCGCCGGTGATCACGAAGCCGGTGACAACTGTGTCCAGCGTCTCTCCGTTGCTGCAGGTGATGACGGTCCCTGTGCCACCCCCGTTGATGACGGTGCCGACCACGATCTCGGGATCGGTGGGATCCTGGCTGCGCAGCGTGATTGCCATGCCCAGCATGTTCAGGTTTTCGAAGTATTCGCCTGGGTCGACGACGATCTCATCGCCGTGGACGGAGGTGTTGATCGCCTCCTGGATGGTGGGGTGCGTCGTCCCCTGCGTGATGTTGGTGATGTCGGCTGCCGCCGCCGTGGCGAGCAGACACATCGAGAGTATTCCGGTGATCCACAGCTTCAGCATGATCGGCCTCCTGTGCGCACGCGCACGTTGCCCGGGTTCGGCTTTCTCTTCATCGCCCGGTTGTCCTGAAATTACTACCGAAGCGGGAAGTGGCCAGCGGGCGGAGGCGAATTGACAACGGTCGGCGCGAGCGATCTCCCCACTATGGGGCGTGAAGCAGCCGGTTACGGGCAGGCCTGGTCGTAGGCGGCGAGGAGGGCGCCCAGGTCCGCCTGGTCGACGTCGCCATCGCCATCGATGTCCTCGGGACAGGCGTCAGCCTGCCCGTCGGCGCGAGGCGGGAGCAGTTCGCTGATGACGTTGCCGCCACCATCCGTGAAGGCTCCGTCGATCTGGCCTGGCGCGTTGCCGCGCACGGTCGACTCAGCGAGCGTTAGCGTGTAGGCGCCGTCG
>CAZZPX010000227.1:0-5465 GCA_964655955.1 uncultured Phycisphaerales bacterium
CGGGGGCGCTCATACCACTAAAAAGTCTCGTCCGCGCGCCTCACGGCGAAGTGCGCAGACCAGCCCGCTGTAGTCGTCCGTCGCGCCCGCTCGCGGGCATGCAAGCGCGACTGGGTCGCCTGTGTTAGGCGGCCATTGCGTACTGCGGATTGGCAGTTATTGGTGTTGCACGTTTTTTTACGAGGCCAACGTGCTCCTCGGCATGCCACGACAAACCTTCCCTATCCGGTCGATGCCAATTCGGCCCCAGTTGTCAAAGAGGCGCCGCCCCGGGTGGTGCGGCCCACCTCGGCGGAGGCAACGAGCAATTGTAGCATGATGTTCGGGAAAGGGAAGCGCCGGGGCGGGAGAATCTCTCGTCGTACCGCTGCCCTCGCGCCCGGAGAGTCGACAGACCGCGCGCAGGACACAACTGCTTCGTCGCGGGCGGACGGTCACGACTCCTGGGCGGCGAGCCAGCGTTCTGCATCGAGCGCGGCGCGACAGCCCATGCCGGCGGCGGTGACGGCCTGGCGATAATGCGCATCGGCGACGTCGCCCGCGCCGAAGACGCCGTCGATGTTGGTGTAGCTGCTCGCGCCCTTGAGCTGGAGATAGCCCGCGTCATCGAACTCGAGGCCGGAGTCTTTGAGGAACGCCGTCGCCGGCGTGTGTCCGATCGCGACGAAGAGCCCCTTGACTTCGAGCGTGGATTCTTCCTTGGTCTTGACGTTCTGCAGCTTCACGCCGGTGATCTTCTCGTCGCCGAGCACATCGGTGACGATGGTGTCCCAGATGACCTCGCCATTCTTCTGGGCGAAGAAGCGTTCCTGCATGGCCTTGCTGGCGCGAAGCTGGTCACGGCGGTGGATGACGTAGACCTGAGAGGCAAACTTGCAGAGATAGATCGCCTCCTCCATCGCCGTGTCGCCCCCGCCGACGAGCGCGAGGGGCTGATCGCGGAAGATCGGCAGGGCGCCATCGCAAACGGCGCAGGCGCTGACGCCCCCGCCGCTGCGCGCCAGGCGCATCTCGTTGTCGAGTCCCAGCCAGTTCGCCGTCGCGCCGGTGGCGATGATGACGGCGTCCGCGGTGACGCTGCTGTTGCTCGAGGTGTGCAGTGTGAAGGGTCGGCCGGAGAAATCGCAACTGGTGATGTCCTCGCCGACGACCTTGGCGCCGAAGCGCTCCGCCTGCTTCTGGAACTTCTGCATCATCTCCGGTCCGGCGACGCCATCGGGAAAGCCGGGGTAGTTCTCCACCTCGGTGGTGAGCATGAGTTGCCCGCCGGGGAGGATGATACTGGGCGTCTGCTTGGGCACGCCCACGTAGCAGACGGGGTCGAGTTGTGCGCGGGCAGCGTAAATGGCGGCGGTCCAGCCGGCGGGACCGGAGCCGATGATGACAAGCCGGTGGTGGAAAGCATCGCTCAAGGCCAGAGTCCTTTGCTGCGCAGCAGTTCTTCGAGAGGAGGCCAGATCATGATGTCGCCTCCCTCCGCATCATCCTCGTGCAGGAAGTCGTTGCCGAGATCCTTGCCCTTGGAGTAGAGCAGGAATTCGTCGTAGCGGCCGGCGTCGTTGAACATGACGAGAGGCGACGCGCCGCTGATCGGGGCATGCAGTTGCACCGGATAGGGCTGAGGCACCTCGCGCGGGGCGACCGGGGGATAGTCGCGCACTGGCACGAAGTACTGCAGCCGCCGTTTCGTGCGCTGCTTGCGATCGTCGTGAGGATCGATGGGGATGGTGGGGATATGGATGGGGCTGATGCCGTCGATGTTGGCGGGATAGTCGCGATGCTTGACGTAGTAGCCGAGCACGCCGAGAGAGGCGCGCGTGCCCCCGATGGCGATCAGCACGTCGCGCCGCAGATCCTCCAGCCCCTGCATAGGTCCCATGACGAGATCGAGGATGTAATAGCTGCTGCGCTCGCGCGGCGACCTGCGGATGTAGTAGGTGTCGCCGGCGACGGCGATGTCGTAGGGATCCTCGATGTTCCAGCGGAATTCCCAGTCGCCCCAGATCCGGTTCAGCTCGTCGACCGTGTCGAAGTAGCCGGCGTGTTGGCCGATGACCTGCTCCCAGCGCTGCCGCGCCTGGAAGCGCGTCAGCGGCGCCGAGAGCGACTGCATGCGGGCGAAGGTGTCGACGAACTTGTCGGGCTCCGGACCGCCGCGGCGGACGAACGTGTCGCGGATGACGAGCAGCAGCGCCCATTTGTCGGCGTCGGGAAAGCGGACACGATCGAGCAGGAGCGCCCCGAGATCATCGACGATCTCGCGATACTCGTCGACGCTCAGGGCGCCGCGGTGGCGATAGTGAATGTTGCGCATGATCTTCGTGGTCTCGATCATGGTGCCCATGCCGTAGACCTTCTCGCCGAAGAACTGCCGATCGGCAAGTTGCCGGCCGACGCGAATCCAGGCGACGAGCAGTCTGGAGGCGTCGAGGACGTCGCCGCTCTCGGCACGGCGATACGCCTCGGCGTAAACGAGTCGGCGGAGATCTTCGAGGGCCGCCAGGTAGCGGAACCCTTCGTCGCCGAGTTGCACGACGGGATCATCGCTGGCAGTGAAGTCGGCGACGATGTACTCCTCGGGCAGCGCCGAGGTCCCGTACGGCAGGCCGAACAGCCGCGCCACCCGCGCCTCGCCGTCCCCATCATCCTTGCTCTCGCCGGCCTGCATGATCAGTTCGTAGACGTGCTCGTGCGCCGGGGCGCCGGCCCAGCGGGCGATCTGCGACCAGACGTCCTCGTCGGGGTGAAGCGTCTGGTCGCTGACGAGGGGCAGGCCGTCGCGGCCATACGGCAGGGGCTGGGCCAGCGACCACGCCTCGTAGAGCAGGTGGTAGCTGGTTTCGCCCTCGGGCAGCGAGGCGATGCGGCGGTAGTAATTGTCCAGCGACTTCTCCGCGGCCTGGATCTGCTGCCAGACATCGTCGCTGGTCGCTTGCGCGGGCAGCGGCGCGGCGGCGGTCAGCAGGATGATCAGCATGCACGCGAAGCAGGTGGGCGTACGCATTAGCGGTCTCCCGAAAGGCGAGGGATCACGGCATCCCCGGGGGGAGGAACATCGTAGCAGAGCGGGCGATGCGCAGCAGGCGTCGGGGGGCCCCATGACCCGCCACACATCCGCTTTCAGTCGGTACACTACGGTGTTGCGGGGCGGTTCGGGTCGGTCGCGGGTTTCCGCGACGCTGCAAGGAGCGGATGATGGCGATGACGACTGCCAGCCGGGCCGTTCGAGCCGCGGAGCGGACTCGAGAAATCAAGTACGCCGTGCGCGATGTGGTGCTGCTCGCCCAGGAGGCGGCCAAATCCGGCCGGCAGATGCTGTACCTGAACATCGGCGACCCGAACCTCTTCGACTTCGCTACGCCCCCACACATCATCCAGGCGACATACGAGGCGATGCGCGCCAACCGCTGCGGCTACGCGCCGTCCAGCGGCATCCCCGACGCCCTCGACGCCATCAAGGCCGAGGCCGCCAGGAAGGGCATCAGGTCCATTCAGCACGCCTCCGTCAACTCTGGCGGCAGCGAGGCGATCGAACTGGCCCTCACCGCCCTGGTGAACCGCGGCGAGAACGTGCTGACGCCGTCGCCCGGCTATCCGCTGTACACGGCGGTCCTCGCCAAGCTGGAGGCGGAGAACCGGCCGTACTACCTCGACGAGGACCACGACTGGCAGCCGGACCTCTCCGATATCGCCGCCAAGATCGACGGCAAGACCCGGGCGATCGTCCTGATCAACCCCAACAACCCCACCGGGTCGATGTGCAGCCGCGAGACGCTCGAAGAACTGGTGAAGCTGGCGTGCGAGCGCAACATCGTGATCTTTTCCGATGAGATCTATGACAAGCTGACATTCGACGCCCTGGAGCACACGTCGACGGCGGCGCTCAGCGAAGAGGCGAAAGTCGTCACCTTCAACGGCCTGTCCAAAGCCTACATCGCGCCGGGGTTCCGCATCGGCTGGGGAATCGTCAGCGGCCCCAAAGCTGAACTCAAGGACTACGTCGAGGCGATCCAGAAGATGGAGCGGGCGCGCCTCAGCGCCAACCATCCGGAGCAATACGCCATCAAGCCGGCCCTGCAGGGCTCCCACGCGCACGTCGACGAAATGATGGCAAAGCTCCTGCGGCGGCGGAACATCACCTACGAGCGCCTCAACGCCATCGACGGCATCAGTTGCGTCAAGCCCGCGGGCGCGTTCTACGCATTTCCACGCGTGGATCTCGGCGTCAGCGACACCGAGTTCTGTATGCGCGTAATCTCCGAGACGGGCGTGGTCATCGTGCCCGGCAGCGGCTTCGGTCAGCGGCCGGGCACCGAGCATTTCCGCGTCGTCTTCCTGCCGCAGGAAGACGTGCTGGAACGAGCCTTCGACGGCATCGCCCGAATTGCGGCGGAATACCGCTGATTCCGGGGAGCGCGAGGCTGGCGGCGTCGCCTCCCTGCGACAGTGGCGGACTCCGCGCCCGCAGCGCGCGACCGCTGCTCTTTGACCCGCTACGATTCGCTACAGGCGTGGATGGACCGCCTGCCGCAAGGAGCCGAGACCGGCAACATGGTTGAGCAGGGTCGACAACGGATTTACATGGACAACGCCGCCACCAGCTTCCCCAAGCCGCAGGCGGTGCATGACGCGATGCTGCGCTACGCGCTCGAAGTCGGCGCCTCGCCGGGCCGCGGCGCGTACAGGGAAGCGAAGATCGCGGGCGAGATCCTGCACACCTGCCGCGAGCGCCTCAACCGCCTCATCAACGGCGAGTCGCCCGACCACGTCATCTTCACGCTCAACACCACGGACGCGCTGAACCTCGGCATCAAGGGGATGCTCTCACCCGGCGACCACGTCATCACCACCTGGATGGACCACAACTCCGTCCTGCGACCTTTCAACGAACTCGCAGCCCACAGCGACATCGAGCAGACGCGCATCGCCTGCGATCCAGAGACGGGCCTCGTCAATCCCGATGACATCGCCGCGGCAATCCGGCCGAGCACGAAGCTCGTCGCCGTGGTGCACGGCTCCAACGTCACGGGGACAGTGCAGGACGTGGCGGCGATCGGGGCGAAGTGCCGCGACGCCGGCGTGCCCTTTCTCGTCGACGCCGCCCAGACGGTCGGCCACATGCCCCTCGACGTGCAACAGATGGGCATCGACCTGCTCGCCTTCCCGGGCCACAAGGGCCTGCTCGGGCCGCTCGGCACCGGGGCGCTCTACATCCGACCCGGCATGGAGGAACTGCTCCGCACCGTCCGCGAGGGCGGCACGGGCAGCGTCAGCGAACGCGACACCCAGCCGCACACCCTGCCCGACAAGTACGAGCCCGGCTCGCACAACACGATCGGCATCGCCGGGCTCTCGGAGAGTGTCGAGTCTCTCCTCGAGCGCGGCATGGAGAGCGTCTGGCGGCACGAACGCGAACTGATGCGCGTCATGCTCGAGGAGGTTGTAGGGTGGTTGCCGGCGCCGGG
>CAZZPX010000227.1:5475-5935 GCA_964655955.1 uncultured Phycisphaerales bacterium
CCTGCTCGGCGTGAACGGCATGGACAACCGCTGCGCCGTCTTCGCCGTCGTCCTGCCCGGGCTGTCGTCCTACGAACTGTCCGACCTGCTCGAGAAGAAGTTCAGCATCCTGACCCGCCCCGGCCTGCACTGCGCCCCGCTCGCGCACAGGACAATGCAGACGCATCCGGATCAGGACGGCAGCGGCGCCACGCGTTTCAGCTTCGGCATGTTCAACACGGTCGAGCAGGTCGAGCACGCCCTGGACGCCCTGGAGCAGATCGCCGCCGCAGCGCTGCAGCCCGCCCGGCCCTGAGATCTCCCCGCAGCCGTTCCCGCCGGCTCAGCCCGCGATCGAGGCGTCCAATCCCGATCTCACGGTCCCCGCAGGGCAGTTGCACCTGGGCACGAAGTAGAGCGGGTGAAACGCTCTTCCAAACGTCGAAAACGGGCAGGAGAGACACAGTCGCGCTGCCATAAC
>CAZZPX010000228.1:0-5885 GCA_964655955.1 uncultured Phycisphaerales bacterium
ACGGGAGCGCTCTTCCTCGTCATCGGCATGATCTACGAGCGCTACCACACGCGCTCGATGGAAGAGCTTTCCGGCGTGGCGCGGGAGATGCCCGTCTGGGCCTTCTTCATGGTCTTCTTCACGCTCGCCTCGGTCGGCCTGCCGGGGCTCAACGGCTTCGTCAGCGAATTCCTCTGTCTGATCGGCACGTTCCAGTCCGGCGCGCACGGGCCGGGCGCGACGGCCGGCGTGCTCGGGCCGTGGTTTGCGGCGGTGGCGGGCGTGGGCATGATCTTCGCTGCAATCTACCTGCTTTACATGGTGGGGAAGGTGGTGTTCGGCCCGCTCGCCACGCCGCATCGTCATCAGCCCTTGCCGCGCGACCTGACCGGGCGCGAGATTCTCGTGTTGGCGCCGATCGCGGCGGCGTGCCTCATCATCGGCCTGTACCCCAAGCCGCTGCTTGCCAGCATGGAAGCGCCGATCCAGGCGATCACGGCCCGGACGGACGCGGAGATCGCCCAGCGTCTGGCGGCGTCGGCGCGAACTGATCCCGAGGTGTCATTCGCGGACGCCGAGCAGCGGGGAGGTGCGCGATGATGGTCGACCGCGTCATGGCGCTGTGGCCTGAGATCACGCTCTTCATCGGCGTGGTGGTGGTGCTCTTCGTCGGGCTCTCCGAGAACGCGGCGCTGCGGCGGGGGATTCCCTGGATCACCGGCGCGGCGCTCGTCATTGCGGGCGTGATCGCCTCGCAGTCGGCCGTGCCCGAATCGCTGCTGCCGGGGCTGGCGCCCTTCATGCGCGTGCTCGCCTGCGTCGTGGGTCTCTTGCTCCTGCTGCTGAACGCAGGCGTTGCGCCAGAGGACCAAACGACGTTCAATCCGCAGACGAGCCATCGCGCCGAGTTCTACGCCTTCTTTCTGCTCAGCATCACCGGGCTGATGTTGACCACGACGGCGACGGATCTGATCTGGCTGTTTCTCGCCCTCGAGCTGACCAGCCTGCCGACGTACGTGATGGTCGCGACGTCCCGGCCGCACCTGTTGGCGCGCGAAGCGGCGGTGAAGTATTTCTTCCTCGGCGCCTTCGGAGCGGCGATCTTCCTCTACGGCTTTGCGCTGCTGTACGGCGGGACGGGCACGCTGCATCTCGCCGAGATGGCGCGCGTCTTTGCCGCGGACGGCGTCAACGGTCTCGCGCTCGCCGGCCTGGTCGTGGCGGTGCTTGGCGTGGGCTTCAAGATCGCCGCTGTCCCCATGCATCTCTACACGCCGGATGTGTACCAGGGGGCGGCGTCCTCGGTGAGCGCCTTCCTGGCGTTCGTGCCTAAGAGCGCCGGCTTCGTGGCGATCCTGCTCCTCGTGAGCACCTTCAGCGCCGCCGACCAGCCCATGCCCGCCGCGCTGCAGGCGGTGCTCGTCGCCATGGCGGCTGTCACCATGACCGTGGGCAACGTGCTCGCCATCCTGCAGACCAATATCAAGCGTATTCTCGCCTATTCGTCGATCGCGCACAGCGGCTACATGCTGATCGGCGTGGTCGCTGGCCCGGGCGACGGCGCGCTGGTCAGCAACGGCTATGCGGCCGTCGTCTTCTACCTGCTCACCTACGGCTTCATGAATCTCGGGGCATTCGGCGTGCTGGCGTCGCTGAAGCGGCGGGGCGTGGAGATCGAGGATCTGCCGCAACTCAAGGGTCTGTGCCGCACCAATCCGCTGCTGGGCTGGACGATGGTGCTGTGCGCGGGCTCGCTGATGGGGCTGCCGCCGCTTCTGGGCTTCTTCGGCAAGCTCTACCTCTTCGCGGTGGGCGTGAGCAATGGTTTCATCGGGCTAGTGGTGATTGCCGGCCTGAACTCCGCGATCGCCGCGTTCTACTACCTGCGCCTCGCGGTGCCGCCCGTCGCGCATGAGCCGACCGAGGCGTCGCAGGATGTGACGCGGCTGGGAGTCAAGGCGCGGGTGCTGGCGTCGGCGGCATCGGGGTTGTCGGTGCTGGTGCTGGTCGTTCCCCTGTCGTGGATTGTGGACGCCGCCGCGAGCGCGGGTTTCGTCCGTCAGGTCGTCACCGTCGAAGATCACACTGATCTCGCCGACTGACACCACGAGCGTACCGCGGTGAGATCCGCGAAGCCGCAGGCGGGGCCGCCTCTCTTCTCTCCTCTCTCCTTTTCACTCTCGACTTTCTCTTCGTACCACCTTCGCCCTTTCCCGCTCCTCCGACTACCATCCCGCGTACCGCAACCGGAGGATCGACGTCGCCATGATGGGACAATTCAAGATGATGGGCGCGCTGGCCGGCCTGATGAAGAATCAGGAGCGCCTGCGCGAGATGAGCGAAGACCTGAAGAAGCGCCTGGGCGAGCTGCGCGTCAGCGCCGAGACGGGCGGGGGAGCCGTCCGCGCCACCGCCAGCGGCAAGCTGCGCATCATCTCCATCGACATCGATCCCGCCATGTTCCAGGGCCTGGCGACGGGCTCGGATGACGACCGGGTGCTCGCCGAGGACCTGATGGCCGGCGCCGTCAACGCGGCCCTGGAAAAGGCGCAGGAAGCGGCGCAGCAGGAAATCGCCGAGATGATGCAGACTCTCGGCCTGCCCGACCTGCCAGAAGGCCTCGGCGGTCTGCTCGGCGGCAGCCAGTAATTGCCTATGAAGCGACGCGGTTTACCGCGTTTCTCTTCACACTGCTCGGGCCCGGACGCACCTCGCCCGCCTTCGCCGCCTCACCCGCCGTATTCTTCCATGTAGTCCGCCAGCGACGCTTCGATCACCTTCAGCGCATGCTCGGCCCCGTAGATCCCTTCGACGGTGACGACGGACGGCTGGCCGTGAATGATCTTGTACGTCGCGAAGTAGTGCCGCAGGCGGTGCACAAAGGCTTCCGGGATGTCCTCCACCTCGTTGGCGTCGCGCCAGATGTCGTCATTCTCGAGGACGGCGATGATCTTGTCGTCCGCCTCCCCGTTGTCGATCATCTGGATTCCGCCGATCACCTTGGAGTTGAGGATCACCTCGGCGCGGTTGATCGGCCGCTCGCTGAGCACGCAGATGTCCAGCGGGTCGCCGTCGCCTCGTTCCGACTTGGGCGAGAGTTTCTGCACGCGCGAGCCGCAGAACGTGCGCGGGATGAATCCGTACAGCGACGGCGGTTGGGAACTCGTCCGCTGGGGTCGATCCACGCGCATGTACCCCGTGTACTTGTCCACCTCGTACTTCACCAGGTCGTAGGGGGTGATCTCGATGTAGGCGTGCACGCGGCGGGGCGGCTCGGGGCCCGCTTCCAGACCGTGCCAGGGATGCGGTCGCCAGCGATAGAAGGCTTGCGGAAACACCGGTGCGTCCTTTCCGGAGAGGCGTCGTCGGTCGCGTCGGCGGTGAGTGTAGCAGGCGTGCGCTGACGGCGAGGCAGGCGCGTCAGGCCCCGGGCTCGAACAGGTCCGGGTGGTTGTCAAGGAAGCCCTGCTGACGCAGCGCTGCGGCCAACTCTCGGGAGAGGTCGATGTTGTCCTCCAGCGTGTACTTCAACTGCGTGTAGACCTGGGCCAGGTTCCTGACGCCCGACTCGCGAATGCTCGCCGCCAGATCGGGAAAGGACATGTAGCGATCCCATCCTTCCGTTTCCCGGCTGCAATAGGTCTGTCGTATCCGCGCCTCATCGAAGCTCTCATAGGACTCGCTGTGCACGATCGAGTCGAGCGGCAGTCGCGCCCGCGGACTGGGCGACTCGTCCGGATAGCCGACGAGCAGCGTCGTCGCCGGAAAGACGCGCTTGGGCAGGCTGAAGAAGTCGATCAGCTTGAGCGGGTTGCCCAGCGTCGTGCCCATGTAGCAGACGCCCAGGCCGAAGTGCTCGGCGGCGATGGCGGCGTTCTGGGCGGCGATCAGCGCGTCGGCGAAGCCGACGAGAAAGCTGAGGAAGTTATCGTAGCCGGGATTGGCATCGTTCAGTTCGCACCAGCGCACCATGCGATTCCAGTCGACGCAAAAGGTCAGCAGCACGGGCGCCTGCTTGATCATATCCTGGCGGAAGTGCAGTTCCCAGAGGCGGGCGCGGCGCTGCGCATCGCGCGTGACGATGATGCTGTACGTCTGCATGTTGCCGCTGCTCGAAGCACGGGTGGCGGCGTAGAGGATCGCAGTCAGCTTCTCGTCGGGAATCGGATCGGGCTTGTAGGCGCGGATGGAGCGATGGCCGGTGATCAGGTCAAGCGCATCGACGTTACCTCCCGTGGCGGTGACCGTTCGTTCAACCATCCGTCGACTCCTGCGACGTCGTCGCTCCTTCGTGCGGCTGGCCCGCACTCGCCGGCGGCGCTTCGTACATGCGTCGAATCTCCTCGGCGTGTCGGATGAGATAGGAGAGCAGCCCCGGGTTGCTCTGGGGATCATGCCGATGCTCGGCGATGGACGTGCGCAGCGCCTCCGCCATATCGCCGCCCTTCACGATGTGTTCATAGAGGATCACAGCAGCGGTCGTACGGTCGGCGCCCGCCGCGCAATGCACGAGCACTGGCTGGCTGGCCTCGTCGGCCATGATGCGCAGCGCCTGGACGTACTTGGCAGGATCATCATCCTCCTCGCCGGTGAGACCCAACTCGTACCGCCGCACGCCGATCTCCGCTGCCGCTGCGAGTTCAGCGGCGGAGTCGGCACTGCCCGGCTCTGAGCCGCCCAGGTCGACGATGGTCCTGATCCCGTACTCGTTGACCACACGGCGCAGCATGTGCGGTTCGAGGTAGCCGCTGCGATAGACCCGTCCTGCTTCCACCGTGCCGAAATTCCTGGGAAACACGTGGTAGCGAACCAGATTGTTCCAGATCGCCAGGCCCGCGATGAGGCCGAGCACGACGGCGGCGGTCACCAGAGCGGCACGGCGGCGAGAAGGCTGTCGGGCGCGGCGACGATACATGCAGGCATGGTAACCACGTACAATGCTCGCATGGCAGACTCATCTGCGCTCTCCGCCGACTCCAACCGTGCCCGACAGGCAAAGCAGGGCCCGCCGAGGCACGCCGATGCGCCGCGCTCGTCCGGCTCGGCCTACCCCGAGCCCGTGGAGCGGCTCATGCAGGAATTCACTCGCCTGCCGGGGATCGGCAGCCGCAGCGCCGAGCGGCTGGCGTTCTACATCCTCAAATCCGAGAAGTCGGCGGCCATGCGCCTCGCCGACGCCATCACCGCCGTGAAGACGCAGGTGCAGCACTGCGCGATCTGCCTGAACCTGACCGAGAAGTCGCCCTGCCGCATCTGCGCCGATCCGCGGCGGGAGGCGTCGACGGTGCTCGTCGTCGAGCAGCCCAAGGACGTGATCAGCCTGGAGCAGACGAGCATGTTCCGCGGCGTGTACCACGTGCTCATGGGACACCTGGCGCCGCTTGAGGGGATCACGCCGGGCGATCTCGCCTGCGCCGAGCTGTTTCGCCGCCTCGAGGACGCGGCCTGCAACGCCCAGGGCAAGCCGATCCAGGAGTTGATCCTTGGCCTGAACCCGAACATGGAAGGGGACGGAACGGCCCTGTATCTCGCGGAGGAAGTGCAACGGCGCTGGCCGAACCTGCGGATCAGCCGGCTGGCGCGGGGCCTGCCGAGCGGCTCGCAACTCGAGTACGCCAGCAAGGCGGTTCTCGCTGATGCCATCGTCGGTCGCCAGCCGATGCAATGAGCGCCGGGGCGGATCTCTCCGAGCCCGACCGCATATCATTGCCCACACCCGGTCCGAGAAGATGAGCCGATTCCACGGTCTGAGTCGGCCCCAGCGACAGGAGCCGCATGCGTTTCGAAACCTCCCAGCAGATGAAGCTCGGCCAGCACATGAAGCTGGCGCCCAGGATGATCCAGTCCATGGAGATCCTGCAGCTTCCTCTGCCCGCGCTTGAGGAACGCATCGAGCAGGAACTCGC
>CAZZPX010000229.1:0-5875 GCA_964655955.1 uncultured Phycisphaerales bacterium
CTCCTTGCGGTCGTAATGCGTGCGCACATCCATGAGGGTCGCGAGCAGCACACGCGCGCGGACGAGCGCCGCATCGGCTACGGGCGCGTCGCCCTCGCCCTGGCCCAGCGCCACGAGCGCCTGCCGCAGGTCCGCGACAGCGGCAGCGATCGCTTCATTCTCCCGGCGGAACGTCTGCACAGGATGACCGGCGGGAAGATTCGCTTCAGCCTCCTCAACGAGGATTTCCCCGACCACCTGAGAGTGCAGGTCGCACATGCTCTGGATTTCGCTGGCGGTGACGCCTTCGTCCATGAGCCGCTGTTCCATGGCGATGATCTCGCCGGCGTCGCAGGCCTGGACGAGCGTCCGGAGTTCGCCGCGAACGGTGTCGGGGTGTTCCCCCTGGTGCAGCCGTGCGACGATGGTCCTGAGTGAATCGATGCGTCGATCGCGATTGTCGATGAGTTCGCTCATAGGGCGGAATCCGGTGGTGAGCGGCGAAGTAGTGTCTCTGCGGATCAAGAAATCTGGAAGTGAGTTTCCGTATTCTCGGCTGCTCGCGCGCGGAAAGCAAGCCCTCGCTGAGACTGCGTCGCAGAATCCGTGGAATCAAGCGCCTCGAACCCGGTCGAGAAGAAGGGGACCATTCCCGGCTGTTAAGATGGGTAAGGGAAGGCCCGCTCAAGCTCGGCGACAGCCGCGTCGGATAGCGGCACGACAGCGCCCAGCGAACGAGCCTCGATCAGCGAACGGGCAGTGCTTTCCAGAACCTCCAGCCGATCGAATGCTTCCAGCGGCGTGCGGCCGAGTACCACGGCCCCCCAGTTCTCGATCAGGAGCGCCGGGCGGCGCGGCGAGACGGATGCGGCGACGGTGGCGGGATCAAGTGCCGCTTCGTACGGGAGGCGCGTCACCTCGCGCAGCAGGATGAAGCTCTCGGGAATGGTCCGCGCCTCCAGAGGCGCATCGGTGACGCAGAAGGCTGCGACATGCAGCGGGGCGGCCGTGAGGATCGCACCCACCTCGGGGTGGCGGGCGTAGATCTCGGCGTGCAGAGCACCGGCCCGTGCCCGAATTGCCTCACACTCTCGCGCGGACGCCTGCGCCTCTTCCGCCGGCCTCGCCGGCCAGTCCGCGGCGGGGGCCGCGAATGCAAAGCCGCCGCCCCCTTTGTCGCCGCGAGTCGAGAGGTTCGCCGACCCGCCAGGCGCCAGCCTCTGCCGGTGGGCGCGCCGCGCCAGCAGATCGAGCTGCTCGCGCGCCTCGTGGTTGGCCCCATCGGCGGTGGAGGGCGCCTTGGAATCAGGATCCGCCATGGGGCCCGCAGCCCGCTGGAGTTGCTCATCCGAGAGCGCGTGCACCACGCCCAGCACACCGGCCTTGATGGCAATCTGCGCGGCGTGTTCCGCAAGTTCGAAGCGCCGCAGCGCCTGGTCGAGGTCGCCACCGCCGACCACGACGCCGTGGTTCTCCAGCAGCACGACGTCGGCCCCGCCGGCGAAGACATCGGCGATGCTGCGCCCGAGCGCGGCGCTGCCGGTCAGTGCGTACGGGGCCCAGCGGATCTCGCCGCACGCGTCGTGTAGCCCCGGCAGCAGGCGAGTGCTGGGAATGCAGCGACAAATGCTCGCCGCGACGAGGCCGGGCGGATGCGCGTGCACGATTGCGTGCAGGTCGGGGCGCGCTGCGTAGATCAACCGGTGGAAGGGCAATTCCGACGATGGGCGCTGCGCTCCCGCGACGACGCCGTCCGCTGCGACCGAGACGATCTGCTCCGGCTTCAGAGTCCCCTTGTCGCACCCCGCGGGCGTGATCCAGGCGCCGCCTTCGTCCCGACGCACCGAGATGTTGCCTCCGGACGTCGTGGTAAGGCCGGCGTCATAGATGCGTCGCATGGCGATGGCGAGGGGGGGTGGCTCGGGCAGGCTGGTGGAGCTGCGTTCCATGGCGGGCGTCTGTGAACGCTCAGCTTACCGCGCCTGGCCCCGCCCGCAGCAGCACCATCCGCCCGACGGCGCCCGCCGAGGACTCAAGGGGTCGGCCAGGGTTTCGCGGGCACGGGGAACTTGTTCTTCGCAGCCATCACCAGCGCGTCGTGCACGAACGTCAGGATCTCCTTGCTCGCATCGCTCTTGAGCGTCAATGGGCCCTTGATCGTCCCGTCCTGGGCCACCTCGACGTACGTCCAGGCGTCTTTGAGTTGCCTGGTATGCTTGGCGCCGACCTCCGCGGTGACATCGACGTGATCGGCTCCGCCGAGGTAGAAGAGGCGATGTACGTCCGCCGGCTTCTCCCAGGCGATGAGCAGTGGTATTGCATCCTCCTTGCCGCGCAGTCCCACCGACGACGCAGAATAGAGCTTGGTCACCGGATGTTCCCGCACGCCTGCGAAGTACTGCCAGCCGTCGATGTCGTGGACATCCTGTGTTTTGCCGGCGTCATGCTGCGTGCTGCGCATCGAGCCCGCCTTAGGTTCGCCGTCGGGCGCATGCGGCGGGCACGCGCAGCCGGCGAACAGCAGCGTGGAGGTGAACAGGGTGACTGTCAGCTTCTGCATGGGATCTCCTTCGACATCGTGCGTGTTCCCCGGGGTTTACACAGCGGAACAACGACTACGGGGCTTAGGGTTGAGGGAAGTCGAGATCCTGCGCCTCCTGCAGCATCGACTTGATGTACTGGCGCATTGCGTGATCGGGGTCCGCGGGCACGAGTCCCTCCGCGACGATCATTCCAGTGTCGTCGACCTCGACGTATCGGTCATGCTGGCTGAGCGTCTCGCCGGCAGCGCCCAGCGGATAGAGTTCGAGGTTCGCCTCGCCGCCTGCGAGAAAATAGAAGCGTTCGCTGCCTCCGGGCAGTCTCTCGAAGAGCACCACCGCATTCTCCGCGCCCGGCGTTGCGAGTCCCTTCGCCGTTGTGCAGTAGAGTCGGGTCATGCGCTCGAAGTCCGGTCCCGCGACGTATTCATCCATTGCCGGCGCTTGCGCCAGGCTCTTGGCGAACGGCCATCCCCAGCCTGTCTGCACGGGTTTGAGATGGCCGTACTGGTCGACCTCAGCCAGGATCTGCGCGACGTACTGGCGCATTTCGTCCGCGGGGTCGGAGGGCACGATTCCCTCTGCAACGAGCTTGCCCGCGGCATTGATTTCGCAATAGCTGTACGGCTTGGTCAACGTCCGTGCGGGTTGGCCGGACTGGTGAAAGACCAGCGTCAACTCCGCCCCTTCGATGAAGTACACGCGTTCACCGCCGCCCGGCAGACCCTGGAAGATGACGGTGACGTCCTGGCCGTCGGGCGGCATGACGCCGCGCCCCGAGGCGCCGTACAGCCCTGAGGTGCGATGAAAGCGCGTCCCGCCCAGGTATTCGTCAAACGGCGGCGTATCGACTGAGCAGGCACACAGAGTGAGCGAAGAGGCGATGAGCGCGGCACGGATGAAAGAGCGCAGCACGTCGGTTCCTCCGGATCAGATGTACGCCTGGCGCTGGCGCACGACCCATGCGCCCGCCAGCACGCCCAGGATGAGAACGATCAGGTAGACAGTCGGGTTCACCAGATACGCAAGGTGTTTGTACGCCAGCAGCGATCCCGCGACCAAGAGGGTCGAGCCCAGCACGAGCGCGAGCGGCACAACGATTCGCCGTCGCTTCGAGAGTTGCGGCAGCGCCACACCGACAAGCGCCAGGCCCGGGAAGAATGCCAGAGCAAGTCCGCCGGTGCGCTCGACGCGGACTGATGCGTCCTGCAGCAGGGCCGCGATCGTCGCCATCTGGCCGATGACGAGCGGCTGGGTGTGCCCCGGCGGCGTATCGGCGCCGGCGCGAAAGTCCCCGATCACGACCACACGTTGATCAAACAAGTCCCGACACGTCTGCGCATCGCTGCGGATCGCGTCGGCGAAATCCACCGAGACGGCATCGACCTGCGGCGGGGCAGGCAGTTCGGTCAATGCGTAGGAGATCAGATCTCCCTGCTGCAGGCCGAGTTGTGGATCTTCGTCGTAGACATAGACCCCGCCGGCTGCGAGTTCGTGCTCCATGCCGTCCCAGCGCACTACGCTCGAGTGTTCGGGATCGGTGCTGCGTAAGTAACGGAGGAAGAGCGTGGCATCATCCGGATCGACGGTCGCGCGCACCTGCCAGCCGGGCCGACGAACCGCTCCGAAGGCTTCCACCGCCAGTGAGTTCATCGTCTCGCGCGGGGGGCGGGTGACCGTGAGCAGGCAAAAACAGCGGTCGGCGGGATCAAAGCCCGCCGTCGGCCTGCCATAGCGCACGCGGCCAAGAAGGTTGCGGCTGAGGCCGGGGTATCCCGCCTCATCGAAGTCCCAGTGGTCGACGGCGACGACCACATCCACGTTGCGCTGCTCGAGTGCGCGCACGCCGCGCAGGAAGGCGTCGTCGTGCGCCGTGGCGCTGGGGAAGCGAATGTCGAAGATGACCGCGCGTGGCTGGGCTTCCGCCAGCCGCTCCATGAGTCGACCGTGCAGGCGGCGGACGCTGGACCAGTCCTCGCGCGTGACGCCCTCGACGCCCACGTCAGCGGCGAGCGACTCGAGCGACGCCTCCATCGCATCAGTAATGCGCACGAGGCGAAAGTCGGCGAGCCCGTCGGAGACGGGGCCGGTCGCGGAGGCAACGGAAACCAGCCACTTGTCGAAGGCGTCGTGCAGGGAGGTCCAGCGGTACACCAGCGGCACCAGCAGCAGTTCCGCGAGCAAGGCCAGCATGACCACGGCTATCGCGGAGGCCAGCAGCGGGCGTCGCCCCACCGTGCGATTGGCTTCACGCATCAGCCGCGCGGGTGACAGCGGTTTGTCGCTGAGGCGCTTGCCGGCGCGGAAGCGGCGCAGCTCTGCCGCCAGTTCGCGAGGGTAGCGGTAGCGCTTCACTGGATCCTTGTCCAGCGACCGCAGCACAATGTGCTCCAGGTCGGGCGGCAGGCGATTCTGCTGACGCCGCGGCGGCGCCGGCTCTTCATACTGGATCACCTGAAGCGCCTGCGCCAGTCGCCCTTCGTCAGTCGGGGCGGGCACGATATAGGGCACTTCATCCGTCAGCAATTCGTACAGCACCAGGCCGAGCGCATAGGCGTCGCTGGCCGGCGCCAGCACATGCGGGTCAGCGAGGCACTGCTCAGGGCTCATGTATTGGAACGTTCCTGCCAGCGTCCCGACTTCCGACTTCGTGCCGCTGACTCCCAGGTGCAGTGCGGAGGAAGCCAGGCCAAAGTCGATCACCTTCACGCAGGCGGGCAGGCCGCCTGTCACCAGGATGTTGCTCGGCTTGAGATCGCGATGCAGCACGCCCTTTGTGTGGACGTATTCGACGGCATCGCAGGCATCGATCATGAGCGCGAGGCGCTCATCAAGTGTCAGATTGCGGCGGCGGGCATGCTCCGTGATCGGGGAAGCGAGTGGCAGGTACTCCATGACGATGTACGCCAGTTCTTCCTTCTCGCCGTCACCAAGTTCGGCGGTGTGCGTGCCGGCGTCATGCACGCGCGCGATGTGTTCGTGGTTGAGCTTGGCCAGGAGCCTGGCTTCGTCCAGAAGGCGCTCGCGAGCCTCCTGGCTGAGGGCGCGGGGTCGAATGAGCTTGACGGCCACGGTGCGTTCGAGCCGCTGCTGCCTCGCTTCGTAGACGCAGCCCATGCCGCCGCAGCCGACGAGACGCTTCAACTCGCAACCACCGATCGTGCGTCCGATATAGCTCAGCGGCGTCAGTGCGGAAGAGGCGTCGGCCGTCGCGGCGTCGGGATCCTCGGGCGCCAGTTCGAGGCCGACCGCCTGGGCGCGAGCCTCGAGGCTGGAGCGCAAGTCAGCGTCGTCCCCGCACGACTCGTCGACGAGGGCGCTGCGGTCGCTGCTCGACCTTGCAGCGATCGCCCGAA
>CAZZPX010000230.1:0-5870 GCA_964655955.1 uncultured Phycisphaerales bacterium
AGATCGGCCTGATCGGTGTCACCGTCACCGTCGAGATCTCCATCGCCGTCGACGAGGTAACTCGCCAGCAGGATGCCCAGGTCCGACTGGTCAGTGTCGCCGTCGCCGTCGAGGTCGCCGGGGCAGTATTCAAGGGCGCCCATGTCCATGGGCGCGGGGGCCCACTGGGGGAACCCCGGGTCGTTGTCAGGCGAAGCGGGATCGTTGATCCAGCGCGGCTTTCCGTCGTAATCGAGGCCCGTGCCGCCAAAGCGCGGCTGAAAGAGGCCGGTCGACCAGGCAGCGTCGATGCAGGGCGAGCCGGGGCGCAGGTTGAAGTCGCCGTTTCCGGCGTCAACGAAGAGCGGGTCGGCATCGATGTTCCCCGTGCCGTCGTGGCCCCCTTCGACGTTGCAGTGCTGAATGACGCGATCGCCCTCGATATGCGTGCCGGCATTGCCGGAAATGATGCTGCCGTAACACTCGATCCAGTGCAGCACGCTGTTGGTCGAGGTGTTTCCGTGGATGGTGGTGCCGCGTGCAGAGGCATAGAAGTTGTGCGTGCCCATGGCGCCGCCATCAGGCGCATCGTTGCCGCTCACGACGCAGTTGAGTGCGTAGATGCGGGCCGAGTTGAACCGGGGCGTGGAGCGGATGGCGAACTCGTCGTGGTAGTCGCTGTTGTAGAACTCGCCGATCGACCAGTAGCCGTAGGAGTAGTCGTTGAACGCGCTCCAGTATGCCGCGAGGGCGCCGCCGAGTCCGCCCGCGCTGTTGCTCTCGAAGCGGCAGCTTTCCAGGCGCATGTGGCCGTAGTTCTGAAGATAGACCGCGCCGCCGGAATGGTCCGCGTGGTTGTTGCGGAAGAGGCATCCTTCGATGCGCAGTTCGTTGGGGCGATGAAAGTTCACCAGGGGCAGGCGCTTGCCGCCGCTGGTGCCGACCAGGTCGAGGAATGCGACGCCGCCGCCGACGCTGGCGGTGTTGTCCTCGATGATGCAACCGCGGATGGTGGGGCGTCCCTGCACGCAACTGATGGCGCCGCCGAACCTGCCGGCGATGGAGGGAGGTCTGGACCAGCGGGTGACGGGCTTGCCGATTCCGCCGCGGATGGTGAAGCCCTCGATGATCGTCTCGGGGGACTCGCCTTCATTGCAGTTGATCGCGGCGCTACTCGTGCCGGTGGCGTCGATGATCGTGATCTGCGGTCCTTCGCTCGAGCGAAGGTGGATTGTCTTGCCTTGAAAGTCGATCGATTCGTTGTAGACGCCGGGCTCGACGATGATCTCGCCGTCGATGGGGATGGCGTCGATCGCCGCCTGGATGGACTCGCCGGGGCCGACGGTGAGGAGCAGCGACAGGGGGCGCTCGGCGAAGGCGCCGAAGTGGATCGTGCCGGCCTCCCCGGGGTCGCCGCCGTCACCGTTGCCGCCGTCAACGGCAAGGGCGCCGGTGAAGCTGGTGAGATCGTCGGCATAGATGGCGATGCGTCCGCCGGCGCCGCCGCCAAACCAGCCCTGCCCCGGGCCGACGTCTGCCGCGGCACCATTGGCGGCCAGGCTGCCGGCGCCGCTGAGCGTCGGCGCTGCCAGCAGGATGGACCCGCCTGATCCGGAATCGGGGATCTCATCACCATCCGCCGACGCATCGACGACGCCGTCCAGGATGATCTGGCCATGGGCGGTCACGCGGATGGCGCCGCCGCCGTTGCTCCAGGACGCCGCGCCGCTGCCGAGCCGGTAGGGGTATTCAGCGGAGCCGTAGGCGAGGCCGCCGGGCGCGAATTTGCCGCCGACGTCCACCGAGCCGCCGGCGCCGCCGTGACCCGCACCGGAGACCAGTTCGTCGGCTCGACTGCCACGGCCGGGCCCCAGGCCATTGACGAGCCCGTAGCCGAAGGCGTCGATGGCGCTGATGGCGTCGACGATGACATCGCCCGCGGCTTCGAGGTGGAAGCCGCCGATGCGCGGCAGGTGGCTGAGGCGGGCGCCGCCGAGCACGTGCACATCACCGTTGATGAAGGTGTGCCCCCACAGTTCGGTGCGATCGGTGGCGGCGTTGCTGCCGTTGTTGGCGATGATCAGCGTCTCTTCGCCGGTGCTGCGATCGAGGAGGTAGACGGTGCCGGCCCCGCCCCAGAAGGCCTGGTAGCCGGCCTTGGGTCTGCCGCCGAAGGCGGAGGTCAGTCCGGAGAAGGTGCTGTGGTCGGTCTGGATGCTGACGCGTCCGCCGCCGCCGCCCCCCCATCTCCGGTTGTAGGTGTAGTCAGGGGCGTCGGCGCCGTCGGCCCGGATGCTGCCCGTGCCTTGAAGTGCCGCGGCGTGGAGGCGGATCGTGCCGCCCGCCCCGCCGGCGTGGCTGCCGGAGGCGCCCGGGTAGTAGGTGCCGTGGGCGACGATATTGCCGTCGATGCTGGCCGAGCCGGCGACGTCGACGATGATCGTGCCGCCGCCGCAGCCGCCGCTGGAGGTGCCCGAGCCGTGGACCCAGGGGTTTCTCCAGTCGTCATAGACACCCGCGCCGTAGACGGAAGGCGTGGCGTCGAGTGTGTCGGCCGCCCCGCCGCGTCCGCCGTGGCTGCCGCCCGCCTCCGGTGTGCCGGTGGCAAGTCCGTAGGCCCAGCCGCTTGTGCCGCACCATCCCTTGCCGGTCACGTTGAAACGGCTGGCGACGAGCGTGTCGTCGCCCCCCTGGACCACGAGATCGCCGGTGATGGTGAGGTGCATGCCGTAGGCGACGCCGTCCCAGAAACCCTGCTCGTGCGTGACCACGCCCGGTTCGTTGTCGGCGTTGCGCTCGACGGTGAGCGAGGCGAACTGATGCGAGCCGTTGATCGTCAGCGTGGCGCCACGGACGACGATGTCGAGGTTCTCGTAGGTATCGTCGTCCCCGTCGATGAAGGCGTCGGCCTCAAAGATCACCTGGGCGAGCGCTTCGCCGGCAAGAGCGGCGACCAGTGCGAATGCGACATGCGAGAGGTGACGGCGCTTCTTCATGGACTTCTCCTTGCCCCGACTGCGGCCCCGTGGGGACGAAATCCGAGCGTAGCGGCGCTTCGCCTGCGCTTCCAGCAATTAATCTTTGATTCGTTATCTTGCGACTACTGCATCCGGATTGCAGCGCCGGGCGCGCTTCGCGGCGGGAGTGTCGGCGCGATCTGCTAGGATTGCCCTGCGCTTGAGAGGAGATGACACCGTGAACGCAGCGACGATCGTCGGCACATTCGCCGCCATCGCGGCCCTGACCGCCCCGAGTCCGACGACGGCGAGCGACGACGACGCGGAAACGAGAGGCGCATCGGCAACTACCGAAGTCCTCGTCGTCAGCGATGAGGCGCGGCAGGCGCTGCATGTGCTCATCGACGGCAGGGAGGCGCTGGCGTACCAGTACGGCGACGAGTGGGCGACTCCGCACATCTGGCCGCTGCGCAGTCCGAGTGGAAGGCTCCTCACCGTGCAGCGGACCGAGCCGTATCCGCATCATCGCTCCATCTGGATCGCCGATCGCGTGCAGATGGGGGACCTGCCGGAGGTCGACTTCTACCACTCGTGGAAGAACCATAAGAAAGAGGGCGAGCCGGACTCGGGGTATCGGCACTTCATCGAGCACGTCGGCTTTACAAAGCAGGCGGTCGAGGACGGGGCGGTGCTGATCGGCGTCGACGCTCGCTGGATCGTCAATGAGACGCAGCCGGTGCTGGACGATCATCGCGATATGACGGTTCAGCCGCTCGGTGAGGGCGAGTATCTCGTTGACCTGGCGTTCACGCTGACCGCGAGCTACGGCGACGTTACATTCAAGAGCGACTGGGTGCACTACGCCTGGCCGTACATTCGCATGCATCCGCAGTTCAGCGGCGAGTCGGGCGGCGTGATCACCGATAGCGAGGGCCGCACCGGCCAGGCGGGAACAAACGAGAAATATGCGCAGTGGATGGACTACAGCAACACGATCGACGGCGTCGCGGAAGGCCTCGCCGTCTTCTTCCATCCCGA
Source organism: uncultured Phycisphaerales bacterium (assembly GCA_964655955.1). Lineage (GTDB taxonomy): Bacteria > Planctomycetota > Phycisphaerae > Phycisphaerales > JAGLTS01 > CAZZPX01. The sequence continues at coordinate 3,975 of CAZZPX010000230.1, forward strand.
CGGCGGCAGGCCTAAATGGCTCACGCGCGAGTATGGCACGTTCGGCCCCCGCCGCGCCGATGAGCAGAGCGGCACGGGCTTCGTCCTCAAGCAGGGTGAGGCGCTCCGCGGCCGCGTCAGCATTCTGGTGCACAAGGGAGATGTCGAGAGCGGCAACGTGGCGCAGCGCTATGAGGACTACGTGGGACGGGGAGGAGATGTGAATGACGAATGTCTAATGACGAGTGAAGATGTGCAGAGCGACGTGGCTGCGACGCCTTCAGTTCGTCAGTAGAACTTAGCTATTAGACGTTCCCTCAATCTCCGTGCTTCTCGCGCAGGCGGGCGCTCGTGCGCAGCAGCAGGTGCACGCGCTCGAACTCGTTGAGCCAGTCCTGCAGCGTCGCCTCGAGTTCTTCGCTCGGCACCGGCGCGCCGGGAAGCGGGCAGCGCGCGCCGAGCTTACGGGCGGCGATGGCGCGGTAGCGCGTCAGCGTCCGGTCGCCGTAGATCGAAACCGGCTCGTAATCCTCGGCGGCGAAGATGACGACCGGCACGCGCGTGCCGGCGTTGATCTTGAGCTGATCGGCGAGATCAATGTGCTCATCGCGATCCAGCCAGCGCAGGTCGATGCAGTCGTTGGCGTCCGCGATGCGCTGGATCAGCGGACCCTGTTGCACGCAATCGCCGCACCAGATGCCGGAGACGCAGATCACCTTTATCTCGCGTGCGAAGCTCCTGACGAGCGCTTCCTGCGGCACCGTCAGCTTGACGCGATCGTAGATTTCGGTCCAGCCGTCCTTCTGTTCGGGCTTGCCGGTCTCGAGATAGTCCTTATAGGAAAGTCCGGCATCATGCTTCTTCTGCAGGTAGCTGGCGTCAATTCGCGTTGCGGCGGCGGTCTGTGTCATGTCTGCTCCACTGGGTGTAAGCGGCGTCCACGCTAGGGTTTCAGATCCGGCGATTCCAGTTCATCGCGCAGCTTGCGGAGAAGGTCGAAGGCAGCCAGGGGCGTCAGGGCATTGACATCAATCTTCCGCAGCGCCTCGACGGCGGGATGCGGCAAGTACTCCGTAAACAGCGGCAGTTGCTCCATGTCACGCGGCGGGCGCCGGCGCCTGCCGCTCTGCACGCCGCATGCTCCTTCATCCTTGCTCGCGCCCGCAGCCTCGGTCAAGTCGCGGCTGTGATGATGCGTGCGCTCGAGGTTGCGCAGGATCTCATCGGCGCGGTCGATCGTCTCGGGCGGGACGCCCGCGATCTTGGCGACGTGGATGCCGTAGCTCTGGTTCGTGCGACCCGGCAGAATGCAATGCAGGAAAATGACCTCGCCCTCCCATTCGCGCACGGCGACGTGCAGGTTGCCCACGCGCCCGGCAAGTGAATCGGCGAGATCGGTGAGTTCATGATAGTGCGTGGCGAAGAGCGTGCGGGCGCCGCAGTGCGCCAGGCGCTCGGCGATGGCCCAGGCGAGGCTGAGCCCGTCGAGCGTGCTCGTGCCCCGGCCGATCTCGTCGAGAATGACGAGGCTGCGCTCGCTGACGTGATGCAATATGTTTGCCGTTTCAGTCATCTCGACCATGAAGGTCGACTGGCCGAGGTGCAGTTCATCGGAAGCGCCGACGCGGGTGAAGATGCGATCGACGAGGCCGATCGTGGCGGATTCAGCGGGAACGAAGCTGCCGACGTGCGCGAGCAGCACGATCAGTGCGTTCTGGCGGATGTATGTCGACTTACCCGCCATGTTGGGCCCGGTGATGACCGCCAGCGTCGCCTTCTCGTTGCTGTCCTGGGCCTCTCCGAGGATGCAATCGTTGGGCACAAAGCTGTCGCCGAGGCGCTCGTCGAGCACGGGGTGACGGCCCTGCTGGATGTGAAGGATCGGCTAGTCGACGATCGTCGGCCTGATGTACTGCA
>CAZZPX010000231.1:0-5832 GCA_964655955.1 uncultured Phycisphaerales bacterium
CTCCTCGCCAAGCTGGATCCCGGGGCCGACTGCCCCGGCGACATCCCCACGCTCATCCAGATGTACTCCGCCACCACCATGGAAGCCGGCTTCAGCCCGACCCACGCACTGCTCATCTCCGTCGGCGCCTTCCCCGGCCAGGGCTTCGAGTACCTGGTCATGGCCTGCGACCTCACCGATGTCGAGAACCTCACCAACACCCCGCTGGGACTGGGCATCCTCAACGCCGGCACCGGCGCCCTCACGCTCACGCCCGACACCGGCGTGCAGGTCGCGCTTGACAACAGCAACACGGGCGGCGTCGGCGACTACAACAGCGGCTCCACCCCGGGCGACACCGGCAACGACCCCACCGACGCCACGACCGGCGTCGAGGTCGCCATCCCCCGCGCCCTGCTCGGCCTCACCGGCTCCAGTGACATCAGCGTCGGCTTCTTCGCCTTCCTCACCAACAACGCCCCGGACGGCGGGCCCGGCCCCTGCGATCGCCAAGGCTACGCCTCCAATCAGGGACTTCCGGGCATCGGCGGCTGGGGCAACCTCGCCACCTTCTGCCCCACCTGCGACTGGAAGCTCGACTTCCTCGCCGCGCCCAACGTCAACTACGCCGACGCCCTGATCCCCGGTCTGTAAACCGGCTGTGCTGCATTGAACGCAGCATCTGAATCCGTCTCTCAGCGCGGGGTGGCCCCCAGGCCGCCCCGCTCTCTCTTTTTGCCCCGCCCCGCGCCCACGCAACCCCGGAGACGAGAGCGGGCCGCGAGGGGCGAGCCGCAGTCCCCGCGGATCGCACGCCGCCTGTACCCTGCACTGCCGCACCTTCTCACCCCGCCGCCTCCCCGCAGTCGCCATGCCCCCCGACAGCCTCAACCCGCGCGAGCTGACCTGGGCCGCCCTGCTCGGCCGCTGGCTGGAGTTCGCCCGCGCCTCCGTCGCACTCCCGCCTGACCTGGAGGGCGAGCGCTGGCGTCGCTCCATCACTTCCATCATCAACCTCCAGGCGGTCACCATGGCGCTCGGCGAACTCGCTGACCTCGAGCGCCGACAGCGCGAACTCGGCGTCGACAAGGCGGAAATGCTCGTGCGCCAGGCTCGCGGCGAACTCAACCGCATCTGGCGCGGAGAGGAGTTCTCCGATCAGCTCCGAGAGATCATCGACGATGCGGCTGCGGCGCTGCGGCGGGCTGAGGCGCTCGCGGACCTCATGGTCTGCGACAGCGAAGCCGTCGCGCCGCGCTGGGAGGCCTCGCTCGAGGCGCTGCTTGCCGCTGAGTTCGCGGGCACACTCTACGTCGCCCGTCCGGGCGTGCGCCTCGCCGCCGGCGCACCCTTCGCGTGGGCGCAGCGCGGCGATCTTGAGCCGCTCCTCGCAGCCACCAAGGACGCTTTGCCTGACGCGTCGATTGTGACCGGCCGCAGGTGTCAGGTGATGCGCTGCGCCGATGCGCGTGGCGAGCCGGGCGAGGATGTCGCGGTGGCGCTCGATGCCGAGCCGATGGCGGGGCTGCCGCTGCTGACGCTGGCGATCGAACGCGGCGAGCGAGTGCCCGCTGAGCGAGTCGCGTCGTTTGGTGCGGTAAGCGGTCGTGTGCTCGACGCGTGCGTGCCGTTGCGCATCGACTTCGATTCCAGCGACCACCGGTGATGTCGTCTTCGAGGGCGCCTCAGTGGGGCAGTGGCAGGAAGATCAGTTCAGTGACCATGAGGTTCGGGCCCTCGACGGGTGCGGCTCTGATCGTGATGTCGCCATCGCGCGTGTCGTCGGCGACGATCTCGAAAGCAAGCCACTGACCGGCCCCGGCGTGTGGTCCGAGGTCATAAGCGCGGTCTTCGATGTCGATCTCACCGCGGCGCCCGAGTGCATTCCAGTCGTGCACGTGCAGGAAGAGCGTTCCCGTGACGCCGATTGGGGCATTGAGTTCAATGGTGAGCGGATTGCCGTGCCAGGCGCAGCCGACGCTGTCCCTCCAGGTGCCGCCGCTGACGATGCGCCAGTGGTAGCCGGGCAACTGCGTCAAGCACGCATCATTGGACGAATCCCAGGCAACGCTCTCGTTGAGTTGTTGCAGGCGCGCGGCTGAGCGGACGTGCAAAGCGGCCGCGCCTGCGTCGATGGATTCCCGCAGGACCTCGCGGGCCGATTCGCGCCGGTGCAGCAGTTGCCTGAGAAAGGCCGGGTCGAACTCGACGCCAGGTTCAAACGCGTCCGAGTTCATGTACGACAGCAAGCCGGCGCGAAACTGCCGGGCGGCGTGCCGCTGTTCCAGATTGGTTGTGAGGTCGTAGCCGCAGACGACCAGTCGTCCAGCCCCCACCTTGGCTTCAAAGACGTGGCCGAGCAGCTCGTTGTAGTGAAAGTCGGGGACGGCCTGGACGATCGGCTGGAACCCGCGCGGCACCTGATCGAGCAAGAACGTGGTGGCCCCCTCGGTCAACTCCCACCACAGCCAGTCGCTGTGGCCGTCGTTGGGAAACAGCGCCAGCGCCGGGTGAGCCGGGTCGCAGATGGCGCCAAGCGAGGAAAACTCGTTGCCCCACCACCCAGCGGACCAGTAGACGGAATGAAAGCCGGTGCGGGCGGCGTGCTTGTTCCCAATGCCATGCCCGAGCAGGAGCACGCGTCGTCCCGCCGCGAGCGCTTCTTGCGTCGCCGCGTCAAAGCGATGCGTGACCACAATGTCGCCGCTGTCGGTGTCAGGTTCGGTGGGATACACCCAGAGCGGCCAGTCATTACGGCCCGGTCCCGCCTGCACGGTCAGCGTCAGCGCGGTGGGTGCGTCGATCGCGCCGAGATCGACCCGAACTTCACCGAGCCGCGTCAGGCCCCCGGTGGGCACATCGCACGAATCAAGCACGCCCCGCGCGATGGGTCTGTCGTCATCATCAGAGAGAGACCATGCCGCTTCGATCCCTACCAGGTCGCTGGGTCCGTAGTGTGCGAGATCGATCTGGGCTACGAAGGTGTCGTCGATCGTCCAGACGTAGCTGTCGAAGCGCGCGAGCGGCACGGCCGGGCTGTTCCACATGGTCACCTCCGACCGACTGACAACGTCCTTCGACTCCCAGTACGGATCGAGGACGCCAACCAGCGCTTCGCTCTGGCCCGTGAAGTCGTTGAGCATCAGGAGCTGATAACCGGCGTAATCGCGCGTGCGCAGCATCGCCTCGTGCTCCGCCTTGTACTGCACGAGTTGAAACTCGGCGGAGGCGCGCTCGAATTCCTTGGCGCGGTCGGCGTTGAACGTTTCCAGAAAGCTGCGCCGCAGTCTCTCGAGATTGAAGGGTCTCAGCGTTCCCTTGAACTTGGGCAGCAGACTTTCGTAATCGGGATAGACCGGCCGCTGGCCGGTTTCGTGCGCGATCACGGGCAGGTCAACCGAGACGGCCGCGTCATCGAAGTCCCAGTCGGTATGTGCCGGGCCGACGCCGCGCGTTCCCGCAGCGCCCGTCGTGTGCGTGACCCAATAGTCATCCTGCTCGACGCGTCGCCGTGCTGTCGAGGCGTTGTAGAGGCGGCGATCATCATAAGACTTGATCTCGGCGAGCAGATCGTTCACGACCTTCCAGTCGCCGCTCATGCCGAACTCATTGCCGATGCAGAAGCAGGTGAAGGAGGGATGGTTGCCGTAGGCGTCGCTGATACGACGCGTTTCTTCGCGGAGGTAGGCGAGCACCTCCGGATCCTCGCCGAGCAGCTTGGGCCGACTGCCGACGCCCGTGGACCAGTCGTCGACCCAGAAGGGTGTCTCGGGGGCGAGGTAGAGACCGAGTTGATCGGCTGCGATGAAGGCGGCCTCGGGCGGGCACCAGGTGTGAAATCGCACGTGGTTGAAACCGTAGCGCTTGATCACGCCCAGGACGCGGCGCCACTCGTCGACGCTCATCGGCGGGTGGCCGGTCGCCGGATAGACGGCGCAGTCGAGCGTGCCGCGCAGGAAGAGCCGCCTGCCGTTCAGCACAATGTGCCGGCCGTTGCGTTCGATGTGGCGAAAGGCGAATGTCGTGTCGGCACGGTCGATCGTCGCGCTCAGTTCGGTCCACGCTTCCAGCGAGACCTCCAGCTTGTAGAGCGGCTGCTCGAACTCGTCCCACGCTCGCCCCGGCTCCCGCAACCCGAGCGATATCTCAACCTCGTGATCGCCCGGGTGCACCGTGAAGGGATCCGTCGCCTGCGTGGCCAGTCGCTCGCTGGAGGTGTCCTCGACCGCAAACCAGAGGCGCGCGTTGACCACCTCGGCGCCCGCGTTCGCCATCGAAACGCGAACCTGCAGCGAGCGCCGATCTGGCGACGGATCAACGCGCACCGAGTCGATATGCGCCGGCTCATGCGCTGTCAACTCGATCCTGCCCACCATGCCATTCCAGCGTGACTGCGTTTCCGGCCCGTAGGCATGGCCGATGAGGCCGATGTTATGAATGAGGTCGTTGTCAATGCGAATGGTCAATCGGTGGTCGCCGGGCTCGACCATGCCGAGGGCGTACACGTGCGGTGCTGCCAGGCTGTCGCAGGAGCCGAGATGGCGCTCGTCGAGCCAGACGTCGCTCTGCCACATGACGCGTTCGAGATGAAGACGCACGAACTTGCCGCGCCACGTCTCGGGAATCTCGATCTGGCGCTGATACCAGGCGGGCCCGATGTACAGATGCTCGCGAACGAGATGGCCGGCCCGGTCGGCGCCCGTGATCTCGGCGGCGCTGGGCCACTGTGTGCGAAGCACCGGCACGCCGTAGGACATGCTCTGCGCATCCAGGGGGTGACCGATTCCGGCCTGGTCGAGCGTCCCTGGCAGTGCGATGGGCTGTGCCGCCTCACTGAAGTCGTTGCGAAACCACGACTGGCGCACGCCCGCTTCGGATTCGTCCAGCCGGACGCGCCACGTCCCAGCAAGGTCGATGGACTCAGCGAAAGCGAGCGGGGCACAGAGGAGCAGCACCACCAGACCAGCCCGAAGACGATGCATGCCCTGATCTCCTTGTGCAAGTCGGCCGGCGCGGATCCGCCGCGGCAACCGGGAAGCGCGGCGCGGAGGAGGCACTCCGCGTCCAACGGTGGGGGTGGGATTCGAACCCACGGAGGGGACAAGCCCCTCACCGGTTTTCAAGACCGGTGCCTTCAGCCGCTCGGCCACCCCACCCATCGACGTTAACATCGTCCGCGAGCCGCGATCCGGAGTCAAGACGGCGGTTTCCCGCAGGAATACAAAGGTTTTGCGCGTTGACGCCGGCGCTGCCAGTCATCCGCAGCCGTTGCGCCGGTGTGCGCTCGGATGCGCTGTTTGGCGCGCCTACTGCACACGCTACTGCACACACTGCTGCCCCCGCGTTTCCGTCCGTTCCGGTCGCTCTCATCGGCTCTGTTTCGCGACCGTCCCCGGTGAAGTCGGGCAGCGCGTCCAGCGCTTGGCTGAGGTCGTGCAGCCGCGCGTGAGCGTAGCGCCCGATGGTCAGCGCCGGCGTGCTGTGCCGCGCCAACTCCTGAGCCACCTTGACGGATGCGCCGCTCGCCACCACGCGGGAGACGTAGCTGTGCCGGAACGCGTGAAAGTCCACCACTCGGCCCGCATCGTCCACGTAGGGGACGCCAGACGCCGCCAGATCCGTCTTGAGCATCGCAGCGGCCGAACGGGGCAGATCCCAAAGCGGCCCGTTAGACGGCTTCTGAGCGAGCCAGGAGCGAAGGCGCTCCGCGAGGTCGCGGGGCAATGGCTGCACGTCGGTGCGCCGATGCTTGCTGTACCCGCCTTCGATCATCGCGGTGGGCGGGTCGCTGTCCAGATCGAAACTCTCAGCCGTCAGGCTCGCCAGTTCCGCGAAACGAAACCCCGTCCCCAG
>CAZZPX010000232.1:0-3204 GCA_964655955.1 uncultured Phycisphaerales bacterium
GTCTGGCGGTGAAAATCGCCCGAATACTTGTCGAAGAGCGAAAAAAGAGGCCGATAGAAACCACGGCACGGCTCGCCGAACTGGTTCGCCGCGCCTACGGCAAGCAAGCTGGCCACACACACATCGACCCGGCCACGCGTACATTTCAAGCCCTCCGCATCGCGGTGAACGACGAACTGAGCAACCTGACGGGGTTGCTCGACGACCTGGATCGTTCGCTGGTCCGCGACGGATCGGCCCGCTGGCTTCGCCCCGGCGCCCGGATCGCCCTGATCGCCTTCCATTCCCTGGAGGATCGACTCATCAAGCGAGCCTTCGCCGACTTGGCGGCGCGCACTGTCGCGACCGCGCTGACCCGCAAGCCCGTCAGCGCGACCGCGAACGAGGTGGCTGGCAATCCTCGAGCGCGTTCCGCTAAACTGCGGGCGGTGCGGCTGTCCGCCGCTTCCGGGAACCTTCCGCAGCAGCAGTGAGAGAGGCGCGAGCCACGGTCGGCTCGCCCCACGCAGCGGTTCTCTGAACCTCGAGCCACGCAAGGAAGCAACGGCAAGATGTCGCGAGAAAACAAGCTTGGGCTGATCATCGGCTTCGGTATCGTCCTGCTCGTCGGGGTGCTCATCTCCGATCACTACTCACCGGCGAGCGATGCACACTTCGCCTCGCTGGCCGAGCCCGGCTTCACCGCCGCCGCGCCGCAGGAGACGTTTCGCATTCTCCAGACCGAGCCGCTCGTGGAGCGCGAGGAGCTTGCCCAGGAGCCCGTGGATCCGCTGCCGCGCCCAGGACAGCGCCGCGATGAGGCCGCCTTCACACAGCCTCCCGCCGCCGAGACGCACGCCGAGCCCATCGTCATCGGCGGAACGACCGAGGACTTCGGCCAGCAGATCCGCGATCTGCTCGGCCTGACCGATGCGCCGCCGACGCCGGTCCCCTATCGCACGCAGAACCGCCCCACCCAGACCGGCGTGGAGGTGACGCACACGGTCCGCAAGGGTGAATCGCTCGCCGCCATCGCCCGCCGCTACTACAACGACACCGACCGCTGGCAGCAGATCTACGAGGCGAACCGCCACGTCCTGCCCAGCCCGGATCTGGTCAAGGAAGGCGTGGTCCTGCGCATCCCCAATGTCGAGCCCAGCACGGCTGTCGCCGCCAGGCCGCACGTCAACGGCACGCCTCGCGTGGACACGCCGACCGGTCGCTCCTACACCATCCAGAAAGGCGACGTGCTGGGCGTGGTGTCGCAGAAGTTAACCGGCACCAGCCGTAACTGGCAGCGACTCTACGAGGCGAACCGCGACGTCATCGACGACCCGGATCACCTGATTCCCGGCACGGTGATTCGCATTCCCGCAGACATCGCCTACCCCGGCTGACGAGCCAGGCAGACGGAGCCGTCGCCGTGTCTCACCTCTTCACCAAGCTGCTCGTGCTCGTCGTGGCGCTGACGCTCATCGGGTTGAGCCTGCTCGTGATTCGACAGGAGCGCTACATGGCGGCGGCGCGCCTGACGCGGCACCATCGCGAGTTGCAGCAGACCGAGCGGCAGGTGTGGGAGCTTCAGGCGGAACTGGCGCGACGCGTCACGCCGCAACGCCTGCGCGAACTGGCGGAGAAGCACGGCCTGAGCGCTCCCCGGCCGCGCCTGCGGGGCGAAGCGCTGGCGGTGCAGGTTGTGGATCCGCTGGCGGCAGAGACGACGCAGAGGGAAGTCGCCGCCGCCCCGCTACCCGAACCGCCCGGCGCGCCGCTGGCGCTGGTGGGGCTGACGACGGAGGAGAAGTCGGAGGCCGATGATGACTAGCGCCGCCACCCACCCGCGCGATCGCGTGCGCTCCATCGGCGCGGTGGTGATTGCGGCGGTGCTGCTGGTGAGCGCCGCGGTGCTCGCCCGCGTGGTGCAGCTTCAGCTTGCGCCCTCGGCGCAGCTTCTCGCGCACGCCGGCGACATCACCAGCCGCCAGAGCGAGATCGGCCGGCGCGGCACGCTGCTCGATCGGGAGGGCAGGACGCTCGCTGTCTCGCGGGTGGGCTATCGCCTCTTCGTCGATCCGAAGCTGGTGAAGGATCCGGCTCTTCTCGCCGCGGAGCTGAACCGCCTCGCCGGCTTCGATCCAGACGACGTTCGCTGCAAGCTCGAAGAGGCGGAGGCCGGCTCGCGCTATGTCGTCATCTCGCACCTGCTCGACGACGATCAGGTCATGGCCCTGGAACAGGACTGCCCGACCGGCGCGGGACTGCAGGCCCGTCTGACCCGCGAATATCCCCAGGGCGATCTCGCCGCGGCGCTGATCGGCAAGGTCGGCTTAGAGCACGAAGGACGCCTCGGCGCGGAACTCGCCTTTGACGAGGACATGCGCGGCCGGCAGGGGCAACTCGTGTACCTGCGCGACGCCGCCCGCCGGGCCCTCTGGGTCGATCCCGGCCAGTACCAGTTCGCGTCGACCGGCGCGACCGTGCAGCTCAGCATCGACAGCGTCATTCAGCGCATCGTGGATGAGGAACTCGAGCGGGCGGTGGTCGCGGCGAACGCGGGCGGCGGACGTGCTGTCGTTGTCGAACCGCACACGGGCGAAGTGCTGGCGCTGACGGATCTGCTGTGGACGCCGACCCGCGCTGAGGACTGGTCGCCGCACACGACGGATTCCCCGCGGGCTGACCACCCGGCGCTGGCGCGCTTCCGCTGCGTCACCGATGTCTACGAGCCGGGCTCCACGTTCAAGGTGTTCGTGTGGGCGGTGATGACGGAACTCGGGCTGGCGAAGATCGACGAGATCCTCGACTGCCACCACGGCGCCTGGCGCGTCCCCTACGCCCGCCGCGTCCTCCACGACGCCTTCCCCAAGGATGAACTTACCTGGCACGAGGTTCTGGTGCACTCCAGCAACATCGGCATGGGGCAGGTCGCGGAGCGCATGACGCCTGCCCAGATGCAGCAGGCCGTGGCGCGCTTCGGCTTCGGCAGCAGGACAAACCTGGGCCTGCCGGGGGAGACGCCGGGACTGGTCACCTCGCCGCGGGAGTGGACTCGCTTCACCCAGACCAGCGTGGCGATGGGACAGGAAATCGCCGTCACGCCCGTGCAGCTTGCCCGGGCCTTCTGCTGCTTTGCGCGCACCGGGCGCGAGGCAGGCACGCTGCCGTTCCTGCGCCTCACCAAGACGCAGGCTGGCGAGGCGGGCCCGCCGCGCGTGCGCGTCCTCT
>CAZZPX010000232.1:3214-5783 GCA_964655955.1 uncultured Phycisphaerales bacterium
CGCACATCGTCAATCTGGCCAGGTCGGCGATGGCGGAGGTGGGCCAACGCCTCGACGACAAGCTGCGGCGTCAGGGCGTCCCGGTCGGCGGACACGCCCTCTTCGGCAAGTCCGGCACGGCCCAGCTTCCCAACCGAGTCGAAGGCGGTTACTACGACGAGCGCTACATCTCCAGCTTTGTCGCCGCGGCGCCGGTCGAGCAGCCGCGGCTGGTCGTCCTCGTGGTCATCGACGACCCGGACCGCGACAGCGAGGCGGGGCATTTCGGCTCCAGCGTCGCCGGGCCCGCCGTGCGCGCGATCGTCGATCGCTCGCTGGCCTACCTGGGGCTGCCCGAGCCGATCGTCGAGGGGGAGCACTGAGTACTGCTACGAGTGCTGTGAATACCCAGAGCGGCGCTACGCTCTGCCCTGATATGGACGCGGTATCATGCGGGGCATGAATGATCTCGCGGACGGTGAAGGGCTCGTGGCCGGCTCGCAGGAAGAGCACGTTGTCGCCGCACGCCGCAATCCGCCTGTCTACTGCCTGCAGTGCGGCTACAACCTTCACGGTCTTGCGCTGAATTGGTCGTGCCCGGAGTGTGGCCTCCCAGTCGAGAAGTCGCAGCCCCTGGATCTGCACGTGCAGGAGAATGTCGCCCATGTGCGGCGGCTCCGGAATTGCCTCGCCGCAGCGTGCCTCGGCCACTCGATCTATGCCCTCCTGAAGCTCCTCGTGCTGGCGGATGTCCTGCTCTGGACGTACCGGCGCGCCTCGATGCTGGACTGGGAAGTCTGGCGCACACTGAGTTGGATCGAACAGGCGGCTCAGGGGGCCTTCCTTGTGAGCTGGTTTCTGCTCGCAGTCCGCCTGCCGGATGCACGCGAAACACCGGACATACGCCGCCAGCGCCTGGCGATCAGAGTGAGTGTTGTGGCGATTCTCGCGGTCTGGGCGATTGACCTGGCGCTCTGGCAAATCAACGTGCAGAACGTCGCGCCGAAGGTGCTCCAACTCTCCCACCTGGGGAGAACCGTATTGCTTCTCTCCGCGCAGCTCGTCCTCTACGTCGCCGGCGTGCTGTACCTTGCGCGCCTGGCGCGTCTGCACGCCTGCGCGGCGTTGCTCCGCCGGACCGCACCGGCGCTGTGGGCGATTCTCGTCATCGTGCCCCTGGGCATGTGGTTCGGATCCTTCCTGCCCTGGATGAGCCTGGCGCTGCTGCCGCTGCTTCTGCCGCTCTACCGCGATCTGCGTCGGCGCGTGTCACTCGCGGATGATCTTGATCTGCCCTGGCCCTGATGTGAGGTGCGACCATGTCCGACAGTTACGATCTCGCAGAACCCTTGCCCGATGGACCGCTCGAATCGCCGCCGCGACACAACGTCCTCGCAGACAGCGATGTGTTCTGCATCCAGTGCGGCTACAACCTGCACGGGCTGACGCCGGAACGCAACTGTCCCGAATGCGGCATGCCGATTGAGCGCTCGCTGCGGGGGAACCTGCTGCGCAACAGCTCGCCGGCCTACCTGCGCAAGTTGCATCAGGGGGTCTTTCTCATTCTCGCCGCCATCATCGCGCAGGTGCTGCTGATCATGGTCTCCTTCGGCATTGGCATCGCATCGGCAAGCATGGCGGGATCGGCGCCGGCGATGCTTCAACTCATCCTCAACATTCTGGGGACGTTCGTTTCGCTTGCATCGCTGTACGGCTGGTGGCTCTTCAGTTCGCCCGATCCCGCCTACGTCGGGCGGGAGCACGGCGCCGCGGCCAGGCGGATCGTGCGGCTCTCCGTCGTTCTGACGGCGGTGGTCACCGTGGTCAACACGCCGATCGCTTACTTCGTCAACCCCGGGGCGGGCCTCGGCGATCCGTTGATGCTGCTGATGATGGCGGTCGGTCTGATCAGCATCGGCGTCAGTGCCATGTTGTTCTTCGCCTCAATGCTCTACATGCGCTGGCTCACGCCGCGCATCCCCGATGAGAAGCTCTTTCGCCGCTCCAAGACATACATGTGGCTGCTGCCGATCCTGGTGACGGTCGGCGCGCTGGCGTGCGGCATCGGCCCGCTCATCGCGCTGGTGCTCTACTGGAACCACTTCGAGTTCACCCGGCGGCATATCAAGCAGATCCGTCGCGAGGTCGAGGCGGAATTCGATCCCGCGCGGCAGGCGTTCGAGCGCAGTTACGGGTGAGGCAGGCGCGTGGCTGAAGTCGCGCCCCGGCCCTCTCGGTCGGATGTTACGCCGCGGCGAGGATTCCTTCGCGCGCAAAACTGACCTCGCCACCCGCCTGGGCGTCCGCGAGGATCGCCTGCAGCACGCGCGGGCGGACGAGCAGCCGGCGGCGACGCAGACGCTTCAGTTCGGCCAGCTCGAACCAGGCGACGTCCGTGATCTCCTCGCCATCCGGGCACGGCGAACCGCCCGCGATCGCGGCGGTGAAGACCATCTGCAAACACGCGACTCCCCGGCCGTTGCGGTACTGGTACGACCCGACCAGTTCGCCGAGACGGGCCCGGTAGCCGGACTCTTCGAGCGTTTCGCGGAGAGCAGCATCCTCGACGCGCTGGCCGAAGTCCACGCGC
>CAZZPX010000233.1:0-5759 GCA_964655955.1 uncultured Phycisphaerales bacterium
GCTCCTGATCCGCGGCCTGACCGTCGAAGGCCTGCCCGGCTGGGACGGCGGGCGCGGCCAGACCATCCGCTACATCGACTGGAACGCGCCGGCCAACAACCGCTTCACCGTCGTCAACCAGTATCGCGTCGATTGTCCGCCCGGCTTCGACAGCGCCAAAGCCTTCATCGTGCCCGACCTGGTGCTGCTGGTGAACGGCATCCCGCTGGTGGTGGTGGAGTGCAAGAGCCCGTCCATCCCCGAGCCGCTGGCCGGGGCGGTGGACCAGCTCCGCCGCTACAGCAACCAGCGCAGGGCAGCGTACGAAGTCGATGACAACGAGGGCAACGAGGCACTGTTCGCCAGCAACCAGCTGCTGGTGGCCACCTGTGGCGACTTTGCCCGGGTGGGCTGCGTGGGCGCGGGCTTCGAGCACTTTGCCGCGTGGAAGACGGTGGTCGACCCGATGGGTGCCGGCAGCGAGATCGAGGTGGCGCGGGCGCTGGGCAAGGCCGTTCTGTCGGAGCAGGAACGGCTGATCGCCGGCCTGCTGCGCCATTCGCACCTGCTGGATGTGATGCAGCACTTCCTGCTCTTCATGCCGGTGGGCGGCCAGATGATCAAGTCGGTGTGCCGCTACCAGCAGTACCGGGCGGTGAACCGCGCCATCGCCCGCCTCAAGACCGGCCGGACGCGACTGGAAGCCCTGAAGAACGGCGGCGAACACGATCAGCGCGGCGGCATCATCTGGCACACCCAGGGCTCGGGCAAGAGCCTGACGATGGTGTTCCTGGTGCGCAAGATGCGCGCCGACGCGCAACTGCGGCGCTTCAAGGTCATCGTCGTTACTGACCGCAAGGACCTGCAGAACCAGCTCTCGGTGACCGCCACGCTCACCGGCGAGGTGGTCGAGGTGGCGGACAGCACCGACGGCCTTCGACGGCTTGTCCGGCGCAAGGGGCCGGGGCTGGTCTTCGCCACCATCCAGAAGTACCGTGATCCGGAAGCTGCGGATGACACCACGGCGAGTGCCCGTCCCCTGCCGAAAGCCGCGGAGCCAAATCCCCGGTACAGGGTTCACCTGGCTGCCAACAATCGGTTCGAGGTGCTGAACGAGGACGACGGCATCCTCGTGCTGGTGGACGAAGCGCATCGCACCCAGGCCGGCGACCTGCACGCCAACCTGCTGGCCGGGCTTCCCAACTGCGCGCGCATCGGCTTCACCGGCACGCCGATCATCATGGGTGAAAAGAAGCGCACCCACGAGATTTTCGGCGAGTTCATCGACCGCTACACGATCCGGGAGGCCGAGGCCGACGGCGCCACCGTGCCGGTGCTCTACGAAGGCCGTACGGCCAAAGGAGCCATCAGGGACGACGCCAGTCTGGACGAGCTGTTCGAGGACCTGTTCCGCCAGCACGCGCCCGAGGAACTGGGGGCGATCAAGCGGAAGTACGCCACCAGGGTCCACATCTTCGACGCGCCGGCGCTCATTGCCGACAAGGCGCGCGACATCATCCGCCATTACGTCACCAACATCCTGCCGAACGGCTACAAGGCGCAGGTGGTGGCCTACAGCCGGCTCGCGGCGATCCGCTACTTCGAATCGCTCGGGACCGCGCGCGACGAGTTCCTTGCGAAAGCGCATGCCCTGAGCCCGCAGGACAAGACGCTGGACGACGAGGCGCTGTGCCAGCGTCCGCCGAAGGTGCAGGCGATGGTGCAGGCCTGGCGTTATCGCGACACGCTCGCGCGCATCGAGTTCGCACCCATCATCTCGGGCAGCAACAACGACGATCCGGCCTGGAAGACCTGGACCGACGGGGCGGCGCACGAGCAGCTGATCCGGCGTTTCAGGAAGCCCTTGTTCCATGCCGACGCCACGAAGACCGATCCGTTGGCCTTCCTGGTGGTGAAGTCGATGCTGCTCACGGGGTTCGACGCGCCGATCGAAGGCGTGATGTATCTGGACCGGCCGATCCGCGAGGCGGAGTTGCTGCAGGCCATTGCCCGCGTCAACCGCACCGGCTTCGGCAAGCGCTGCGGCATCGTCGTGGACTACTACGGTGTGGCGCGGCACCTGAAAGAGGCGCTGGCCGCCTATGCCGACGAGGATGTGGAAGGTGCGCTGGCCAGCCTGAAGGACGAGGTGCCGGTGCTGCGTGACCGGCACCTGCGCGTGATCGATCTGTTCCGCCAGCAGGGCATCGAGTCGCTGGACGATGCCGAGGCCTGTATCGACGCACTGGGCAGCGAGAAGCTGCGCGCCGAGTTTGCGGTGAAGCTCAAGGCCTTCCTGGCGACCCTGGACACGGTGCTGCCGCGTCCCGAGGGGCTGCCGTACTCCGGCGACGCGAAGCGGCTGGCCTACCTCTACGCCCGGGCGCGCAACCGCTACAAGGACACGCCGGTTCTCGGCAAGGACGTCGGCGCCAAGGTGCGCAAGCTGATCGACGACCACGTGATCTCGCTGGGCATCGACCCGAAGATCCCGCCGATCCAGCTGACCGATGCGGAGTTCGACACGCATCTTGCGCGGGCAGCCAACGACCGCGCCAAGGCTTCCGAGATGGAGCACGCGATCCGCTCGCACATCCGCCGACACACCGACGAAGACCCGGTGCTGTACCGCAAGCTGTCTGAACGCCTGAACGACATCCTGACGGCCCTGGGCGAACAGTGGAACGAGGTCATTGGCCAGCTGCAGAAGATCATCGACGAGCTGAAGAGCGGCGAGGCGGGCGGCGCGGACACCCCGGACGACCTGCCCGGGCACTGCGCGCCCTTCCTGCGCACGGTACTGGACGTGGTGTGCGCCGGGCAGACGCCAAAGGCGGCCGAGGTGATGCGGCTGAAGAACGTGACCGCCGATCTGGTGGACCTGCTGGTTCAGGAACTGCAGGGCAATAGAAATATCTGGACGCCGAACAAGCGGGCGGATCAGGACGCCCTGAACGCCCGGTTGTTCGAGCACCTGATGCGCGTGCGCCCGCCACTGGTGGATACCGACAAGGCGGGCGTGCTGGCGGACAGATTGATGGAGCAGGCACGCGCCAACCACGACAGGCTGGTGCAGGCATGAGCAGCGATCGCCAGACCGTCCGACACTCGTTGTTCGCCGCCGCAGGGAGCCGCCGTGCCGCGGTGTGGGGCTCCCATGCCGCGACGCGGGCACCCGTGGACTTGCCCACGCTTCAGGTGGACGACCTGCAGTTCCGGGTGCGGCGCAGCGCGCGTCGCAGGACAATGCAGATCACGGTCGAACGTGATGGCGACCTGGCGTTGTCGGCGCCGCCCGAAGTGGACGATGCCACGCTGCGCGCTTTCGTGCAGGAAAAACGCTTCTGGATCTATACCAGGCTGGCCGAAAAGAATCGCCTGCAGCGCCAGGTGCCGCGCAAGGAGTTCATCGACGGCGAGGGCTTCCTGTACCTCGGGCGCAGCCATCGGCTGAAGCTGGTCGATGCGCAGGACGTGCCGCTGAAGCTGACAGCCGGGCGCTTCTGTCTGCGCCGTGATGCACTGCCCGCTGCCCGCGAGTACTTCATCCGCTGGTACAGCGAGCATGCCAGAGCCTGGCTGGCAAGCCGGGTGGCCGAGTACCAGTCGCGCATGGAAGTCTCACCGGCTGGTGTGAGGGTGCAGGACCTGGGCTACCGCTGGGGATCATGCGGCAAGGGAGACTGGTTGTACTTTCACTGGAAGGCAATCCTGCTGCCAGTGCGGATCGCCGAGTACGTGGTGGTGCACGAAATCGCCCACCTGCATGAGCCGCATCACACTCCAGCGTTCTGGCTGCGCGTGGAGCGCGCGATGCCGGACTACCTGCAGCGCAAGGCCTGGCTGGCCGAGCACGGAATGGATGTCGAAGGGATCTGAGAACGATAGCGGACAACATCACCAACGATCAGCAGTTTGTTCGCGCCGAGCGGCAGGGCCGTCGGGATCGCGCAAAAGTACGCTGAGGATGCTGGTATCCAGCAGATAGCCGCTCACAGGATGTCCTCGGGCGCCACCGGTATGTTGCTGATCTCCGGGAACTGGTCCTCGGACCCGAGCGGTTCTTCCTTGCGCCACTCGGCCAGCAGTTCGGTGATGGTCCGGGGTCCGCCAACGGGTTCGATGACGAGTTTTCTGCCTTCCCGCCGAATCAGCACACGATCGCCCGGCAAAACGACCGATGAAGACGCGAGGCTACGCTTCATAAGACAGCAGGACAACTTCCGCCGCCCGCTGCCGAAGCGGGACCAGCGCTTGATAGGCTGCCGAGGAAAACCAGTTGTTGAGCGCGGTGACTTCGGGAAAACGGATAACGACGATCTCCGGGTGCGGGTTTTCACCGGCAAGAACGGCTGACTGTTTGCCACGAAAGACAAGCTCACCGCCCCACGGAGCCAATGTTCCGGGAACCTTGCCTTGATATTCCGCCCACAATTCAGCGTTCTTCACCGTGATGTGGCCGACGAGATATGCGGTGCTCATTTGCGGAAACTCCAGGAAGAATCAGGAAGGCGGGCATCAATCGTATATCCAGGTCCGGTTCCGAATACAGATTGATCCCGAAGAGTGTTGCTGCATCCGGAGGCGTGAGCCGTTTGCGCCGTGCGTGCCTTTGCGCAGGCGAGAAGCGCAGCAGAGCCGGCGCGCGTGCGCAGCATGCGTCGTCCCTCAAACTCGCCGCGTATGTTTGAGCGGAGCCTGCGTAGCAGGCGAAGCGAGTTACGCGGCGCCAGCCGGCGGCGCGAGCATCGCAGCGAACCCCCGCGCAGCGGGGGCTGCGCACCGGCACGCACGGCGCAAACGGCTCACGCCGGCGGCATATCCATCACGGCATCAGCCGTAGTAACCGCCTCACGTCGGCGCCACCTACCAGCCCACCGCTTCCCCGGACCAGTCGAAAAACCCGCCGCCTGGGTACGCCTGGGGCGCAGCAATCACCTGCCGCATGCCGCGCACACTCTCGTCAACCTCGAGACTCGCACCCGGACCGCCCAGATCCGTGCGCACCCAGCCCGGGTGCAGCGCAAGCACGCGCACGCCCTGCGGTGACAGTTCGACGTGCGCTGCTTTCGTGACCATATTCAGCGCGGCCTTGGAAGTGCGGTAGAGCAGGCTGTTCGGCGTATCCGTCTCCGACACCGAACCCATGCGGCTGCTCAGCAGCGCGATCGTGCCCCTCGCAGCCTCGACCGGACCGGCGAGCACCCCGAGCAGACGCATCGGCGCGTACACATTCGTGTGCATGACGAGATCGAAGTCTGCCACCCCAGGCGGATTCCCGATCCGCAGATGCTGCGGACCGTGGATACCTGCATTGATGATCGCGACATCAAGCGAACCGCCGGCTGTAGTCAGTGCCGCCGCCAGCTGTTGCGGCGCGTCGGCCGCAAGCACATCGAGCGCCAGCGGCTCGACACCGATCGCGCGCAGTCGGTCGGCGTCGGCCTCGGAGCGGTACGTTCCGGTGACGCGCCAGCCGTCACTGGCGTACTGGCGCGCAAACCCGAAACCGATGCCGCGCGAGGCGCCGATGACCAGCGCGCTGCGCATCTTCAGACCATTTCGACGGCCAGTGCAGTGGCTTCGCCGCCGCCGATGCACAGCGAGGCGATCCCACGCTTGCCGCCGGCCTTGCGCAGGGCCCCGAGCAGGGTGACGATCAGGCGCGCGCCCGAGGCACCGATCGGGTGGCCGAGCGCGACCGCGCCGCCGTGAATGTTGACCCTGTCGTGCGGCAGGCCGTGTTCCTTCATGGCCGCCATCGTCACGACGGCGAACGC
>CAZZPX010000234.1:0-5756 GCA_964655955.1 uncultured Phycisphaerales bacterium
GCCGATTCCTTCGGCGCGTCGGGCGCGTGCCTTGCAGCTTCCTCGCGCGGCGGCGCCGGCTCGGCTGGCCGGGACTCCTCATCCTCCTCACCGGCGTGCAGAAGCTGATCCACGAGATCTTCCCGCGGCTCCTCCTCCGCCTCGCTGTCGCGCCGCTGCGTGCGTGCCTCCTCCACGGGCATCGGCGAAAGACCCTCATCCGTGAGAAGCTGATCGATGAGCGACTCGCCTTCGTCCTCGCCGCGCAGAAACGCCGCGGTCGGACCGGCCTCGCGCGCGCCGCCCGTCACCAGGCGCTCGGCCCGCGCCTGTTCGACGATCTGCAGGAAGACCTCTTCGAGCCGCTGGCGCGGCTGGGCGATCCTTTCGATCGCCGCCCCCTCCTCCTTGAGCACCGCGTCGATGCGCGCGATGGCGTGCTCGCTGAGGCGCACGGTTTCGATGGTGGTGCGGTCGGAGGCGACGAGCAATTCATCGCACGTGCCTTCCGCCCGCTTCTTGCCGCCGTAGAGAATGGCCAGGCGATCCACGCAATCCTCGACATCCGCGAGCAGGTGCGAGCTGAGCAGCACGGTCTTGCCGCGCCGGCCGAGTTCGATGATCAGATCCTTGATCTGCCGCGTTCCCAGCGGGTCCAGTCCGGTCGTGGGCTCGTCGAGGATGAGAAAGTCCGGGTCGTTGATCAGCGCCTGGGCGATGCCGATGCGCCGCTGCATGCCCTTGGAGTACTCGTGCATCTGCCGGTACTGGGCATGCGTGAGTCCGACCATGTCGAGCAGTTCGTCGACGCGGCGTTTGCGGGTCTTGTAGTCGAGGCTGAAGAGCTTGCCGTAGAGATCGAGCGTCTCGCGCGCGTTGAGATACGGATAGAGGTACGACTCCTCGGGGAGGAAGCCGATGCGCCTCTTGATGGCGACGTCATCGGGGTTCTTGCCGAAGACGGCGAGGCGTCCCGAGGTCTTGTGAAAGAGCCCCAGGATCATCTTGATCGTGGTCGACTTGCCCGAGCCGTTGGGACCGAGCAGGCCGAACACCTCGCGCGGATGGATCTCGATGTCGAGCCGATCGACGGCGACGACCTTCTGGCGCATCCAGAAGTCCTTGAAGACCTTGGTGAGCGCCTGGGCGGCGACGACGGGTTGGCTGCCGGGGCGTGCTGCTTGCATCACTCACCTTTGAACGTCGCGTGACGGATCGACCTCGCGTCGGGCCGCTGTTGGATCGGACAGCAGCCCGCGGCGCTGCTCGTAGTCGCGGCGCGCACGTGCTGCCTCGTCTTCGCGCATCCGCTCGACGAGTTCGCGCATGATGTCCGGATCCGTGCCGATGATCACCTGCAGTTGATCGGCGTTGGCGGGCAGGAGCATGGTCTGCGTGTAGGGATCATTCATCAGGCTGAGGAACGCATCCTGCCAGTACTTGGTGATGGTCACGAGCGGGGCGCTTGCGAACTGCTCGCGCATCGCCCTGAAGGTGCGGTACTCCGCCTCGGCGGCTTGGCGAATGCCCACGCGCTCGCGCTTGGCCTGCTCGATGATGCTGGCCGCCTGGCCCGCGATGCGCACCGCCTCGTCCTCGGGGAGCGGCTCGCCGATCAGGACGCCCTCGATGCGCGCGAGCAGCGCCTCGGCCCGGGCCTCGTCGCCCTTTTCGATGGACTGGCCGTAGGCGTCGATCAGTTGCACGAGGCGATTGTGCGCCTCGCCGCCCACTTCGTTGAGCGTCTGCACCGCCTCCTGTCGGGCCTGCTCGCGCTCCTGCTGGGCGGCGCTCTGGGCCGTGGCGACGTAGGTGAAGACGTCCTTGGCCTGGAGGGGCGGGCTGACTTCCTCGATGCTCATGCTGTCGATGATCACGCCCGAGTCGAGCCTGCTGAGCGTCTCCTGCGCCTTGCGCCGCGCCATCGCCGCGACGACCTCGCGCGAGCCCACCAGCGGGTCGTACACCTCTTCCGCCGGGTTGTCGATCGTCGTGCGCGAGAGGGCGTAGACGATTCCCTGCTCCGCCGCCACGCGCACGAGCGTCTCCAGTTCGCCGTGCGCCAGGTTGGTCTCTTCCTTGATGGCGTCGTCGATGCGGTAGCGCACGGACCACTCGGCGTGCACGATGTTGCCGTCCGAGGTGAGCAGGTAGCCGTCCCGCCCCGGCGCCATGCCGGCGCTCGGCGCGCGAACCAGTTCCGTCCACTTGCGCGCCTGCTCGTTGGGGAGCTTGGCGGGAAGGAACGAATCGATCGGCATGTCCTGGGGCGTCGCGGGCACGATCACCAGTTCGCCGATCGGCTGGGGGAAGGTCCACACGGCGCCGCTGCCCACCGCCTCCGCATCCTGGATCGCGCCGAAGCGCAGACGCAGGCCGCGATTGCCTTCCTGGATCGTGCGAAAGCCCGAGGTCAGGAAGAGCACGAAGAGCACGACCATGAGAACCTTCAGCAGGCCGAAGCTCAGGCGCAGCGCCTGGTTCAGCGACTGCTGGGCGGGGTCGAGGGAGGCGGCTTCCTCTCGGGCGTCGGTGCGGCGGAGCGTCATCGACGCGGCGCGACCCTGGGGCGCGTCCTCGGCGACCGGCTCCTCGTGCGACCCGATCAGCGGCGCCTCATCGTCAGGTCTCGGGTTCGTAGTGGGATCCATGGGGTCACTCACGATCCAGCGTCCTCGTTGCCGTTCGACTGCTGCGGCTGGCGCGCCTGCGGAAGCTGCACGCTCTCGGGCACCGGGATGCCGCGCGCGTTGCTCACCTCGTCAAGGGCCTGCGGATTGAGCAGATTGAAGGGGAAGTCGTCCTTGGAGAAGATCAGCGTCGTCTGCTTGGCGACCATGGTCTCCAGCATCTCGATGGCGCGGCTGAAGACGGCGAGTTGCTCGTCCTCCGCCTGCAGCGCCAGCCACTGACCCGCCTCCTCGGCGCCCTGGGCGCGGATCTCGGCGGCCTTCTTGCGGGCGAAGGCGAGAATGCTGTTCGCGTCCGCCTGGGCCTTGCTCACGATCGCCGTGCGCTCGGCGGCGCCCTTCGAGGACACCTCCTCGGCGATGGTGTTGCGCGTGACGCGCATGCGCTCGAAGACCTTGGTCGTCGTGTTCTCGGGGAGGATGATCTGCGTGATGCCGACGGTCAGCACCTCGATGCCGTACTGCTCGTTGATGCTGCGCTGTTCGCCTTCCGGTTGGCGCACGCGCTGGAGCACCTTGCCTTCGAGTTCTTCGAGCTTGGACTCGGCGCCGATGGGCGCGAGCAACTGCTGGAAGTCGTACTCGCTGATCGTGCCCATGGCGGTCTTCATGCGGCTGGTGAGGTTGTCCTCCGCCTGGCGCTCCGCGCGCCGGCCGGAGTACGCCTGGAAGTAACGCACCGGGTCGCTGATGCGCCAGGCGAGGAAGGCCTGCACGGTGATCTGCTGCTTGTCGCGCGTCTGGTGGTCCTCCAGGCGCGTCTCGAGCACACGCGTGCGCTTGTCGAAGGTGCGCACCTGCTGGATCGGCGTGGGCAGCTTCCAGTGCAACCCTTCCTCCTGCACGTAGGAGGACTCGTCGACGCTGCCGAACGTCGTCACCAGCGAGTACTGGTCGTAGCGCACCGTGTAGGTCGTCATGAAGAGAAGCAGGACGAGCAGCACGATGCCGAAGACAATGAACCTGATGGCCTTATCCATCACTCAGCCTCCAGTCGGAGTTTCTTCGATCGCGGGCAGCACCTCTTCCTGCTCCAGATTGAGCCGGTAGGTGACATCCGCGTCGGTGTTGTTCACGTAGACCCGGGTCTTGAGCAGGCTGGTCTCCAGGACCTGAAGAATCTCCCGCCACATATACAGGTTGGGCGCGGCGCGGTAGGCGCTGAGGCGACCCTGCACCTCGAGGGCGAGGGCCCACTCGCGCATGACGTGGCGCCAGCGATCCGCCTGTGCTTCGTTGATGAGCGTCGCGGCCTGTCCGCCCGCCTGGCGAATCAGGCCTTCGACCAGCAGTTCCTGCTCGACGAGGCGCTCGGTGGAGGCCTCCCGCGAGGTCTCGAGCTGGCGCAGCGCCTCCAGTTCCGCCACGATCCGCCGCGCCTGCTCAACGCTGCCCGCGACGTCGGCGAGGGCCTTGATCTGCTCGCTACGGCCGCGTTCGCGCTCAGTCACCTGCTCCTGCTGCGCCTGAACGACGCGCTGGAAGGAGGCGGCGACATCCTTGGGCGGATGGACATTGGAAAGGCCGACGAAGACGACTTCGACGCCCGCGCCCTGCGGCTCGCCGTCCGCTCCGGGCAGGCCCAGATTGTCGTACGCCGCCTGGATGCGCTGCTGAAGCTCCCGCCCGATGCGCAGCCGCGTCGGGCCCAGGATCTCGTCAACTTCGAGCGGGGCCATGTACTGCATCAACTCTCGCTGCGCGACGAGCCTCAGCAGGTTCTGCCGTTCTTCCTCCGTTCCCAGCCGCACGTAGTCCAGCACGTCGCTGATGCGGTACTGGAGCGGGACTTCCGCGTTGATGAGCGAAATGTCGCGCTGCGCGATGACATCCCGGCCGAGCGCGTTCATGTCCAGCGCCTCGGCGAGGCCGGCACTGGCGGAGCGCACGCTGCTGGGCGAGACGATGACGAACTCGTTGGGGTTGAGGGCGTGCTCGTTGGTCCAAAGGATGGGCGTATCGGTTTGCTCGTCCGGCTGCGAAGAAAGCTGCATTTCGTGAATGCGCATCGCCTCGAAGCGCTCGACGCGCTCGATGGGCCAGGGCGCCTTGATGTGCAGGCCGGAGGCGAGCACCTCTTCGCCGCGCACGATCTTGCCGAAGCGGGTGATGATCGCCCGCTCGTTGGGTTCGATGACGACGAGGCAGGAGAGGGCCCAGGCGACCAGGAGGGCGAGCACGACCAGCGAGGTGACCGTGCGGGAGAGAAGCTGATAGAACCACGTCTCGCCCACCTCGAAGCCGAACTGATAGCTCAGCGCCGAGCCGACCGACCTGGCGACGGACTGCGGCTGGGCGATGAGGGCGAGCATCTTGGAGTCGAAGGCGGGGCGGGGGATCTCGCCGCGTGCGCGCGGCCGATACACGTTCAGCAGGAAGTTGAGGATGATTTCGGCGCCCAGGATCATCATGTAGACGGGGATGACGACCTGCATGTAGCGTGCCGCGCCGGTGTCGTCGGCGAGCATCTCGATGCCGAGGGCCACGGCGAGCGCGAAGGCGGCGAGGGCTGTGCCCACGATCGTCCCCGCCCCGCCGCGCAAATTCTGCCAGACCTTCTGATTGGACATGCCGGCGACGAAGCTGGCGAAGATGTAGCCCGCGATGCCGATGATCGCGCCCAGGGCGATTCCCCAGCCGGGGTTGTCCGAGGCCTGGTAGGTCTCGAAGGAGAGGTGCATGCGCCCGGACTGGAAGCGCCACAGCCCCACGGCGATGAGGAAGGCCGCGAGGACGAGGCTGATCGTGGGCAGGAGGAACTTGAACATGACGCCGAGGCGCCGCTGGGCCACGCGCAGCTCTTCCCCCTCGAAGACGCTGCTGCTCTCCGCCGCCCGCAGCCGCTCCGTTTCGAGCGCCTCGATGGCGGCGAGCTTCTGCTGATGGTGCAGGATCACCAGCCCCAGCCAGGGAAGCAGCCCGCTGAGGGCGAACAGGAACGTGGTCAGGGCGGCGTGGTCGATGCCGCCCTCCACGCTGAAGAGGGCGTACAAGAGCAGCACCAGGGCAAGCACCAGTTGAATGGCGAACCCCATGATGCTGATGCGCACGGCTCGCAAGTAGGTCAGTTCATCGGATTTCATCGAG
>CAZZPX010000235.1:0-5755 GCA_964655955.1 uncultured Phycisphaerales bacterium
CGCCACGACACGCACCCACGGGAGGCGAAGGCATGAACGTTCTGGTCACCGGCGGCGCGGGATACATCGGCTCGCACGCCGTGCAACGACTCGTGCGCGACGGGCACACCGTCACCGCGCTCGACAACCTGCACCGCGGACATCGCGAGGCGGTCGTCGAGCCGGCTGAACTCATCGTCGGCGAAGCGGGCGACTACGCGCTCGTCGAGCGCGTTCTCCGCGAGCGCGACATCGACTGCGTCATGCACTTCGCGGCCCTCGCCTATGTCGGCGAATCCGTCGGCGAGCCGCTCTGGTATTACCTCAACAACACCGTGCAGACCACGAAGCTCATCGCCGCCGTCGACGCGGTCGGCGTGCAGAAAATGGTCTTTTCCTCGACCTGCGCCACTTACGGCGAGCCGGGGCCGGACGAACTGCCCATCCGCGAGACGCTGGAGCAGCGGCCGATCAATCCCTACGGGCGCAGCAAGCTGGCGAGCGAGCACGTGCTCTTCGATTACGCCTACGCCTGCGACCTCGCCGGCAAGCCCTTCGCCTTCGCCGCTCCGCGGTACTTCAACGTCGCCGGCTGCGATCGCACGGGCAGGCTCGGCGAGGATCACGAGCCGGAGACGCACATCATCCCCGTCGTCATCCAGGCGGCGCTCGGACTGCGCGAGAGCATCAAGATCTTCGGCACGGACTACAACACGCCGGACGGCACGTGCATCCGCGACTACGTGCACGTCGAGGATCTGGTCGACGCGCACGTGAAGCTGATGCAGGAATTGAAGCCCGGCGATCGCCGCGTCTACAACCTCGGCATTGGTCGCGGCTACTCCGTGCGCGAGATCGTCGAGTCTGTGCGGCGCGTGTCGGGCAGAGACTTCAAGATCGAGGAAGCGCCGCGGCGCGAGGGCGACCCACCCACCCTCTTCGCGGATCCGAGCAAGATCAGGGATGAACTCGGCTGGGAAGCGCAGATCACCGACCTCGACGAGATCGTCGCCACCGCCTACCGCTGGTTCGCAGCTCATCCGCAGGGTTACGCCTGAGGTTCGGCGATCGCTGGTCTTGAGGAGAAACCACGGAGGGCTCGGCGAGCACTCCGTGGGGAAGCAGCTCCCAGGAGCACGCGAACGTCCTTTTCGTGATTTTCCGCGCAGCAGGCGAAAGTGGCCGCCGACCGCGACCGATAAGGCGAGCGGGACAATCGGCACCTGCGGAGATCTGCCATGGCCAAGCATCTGTCCGTCGACCTCTACGCCCTGCGCGAGAGCCTGATTCGCGGGGATCTGCGGGACGAGTTCGAACGCTCAGCCCGACGCAAGGTGGACGTCGCGGAGGCCCCCCTCGAACTGGCCGACCACCGCGAACTCGAACAGATGATGCACCGCACCTGGTACGAAACCGCCCTGGTCCTCACCCCGGCCGACAACGAGGAACGCATCCAGCACGCTCTGCAGGTCCGTTACATCAGCCTGCGGGCCCGCTGGCAACGCTACTGGACCATGCACCAGGCGCGGGGCGGCGAGGACGGCTGCCCCCGCAGCGTCCAGCTTTTCTACGACCTCGTCTCCGATCTCAAGAGCACCTACCTCGTCAGCATCGCCAAGGCTCTGGGCAACGACGTTGCCATGAGCCTCTGGCGACGCTGCGACCAGTTCACCCAGCGCCTCAACCAGCACCTCAAGCGCGACGAGGCCAAGCCCGCGGCCCTGCTCGCCCGGCTCGGTGAGCAGGCTCGCGCCGCCCGCCGCGGCGCCGGCGAGCGCTGCACCGCCTGGCCCCCCCTTGTCCTGGACACTTTCGACCAGCTCGAACGGCTGGCGGCGGTGAGCGAAGCGCTCGTCGAGTTCCACGGGCAGCACGCCTCCGCGGGGACGCTGGCGACGGCGCTCTTCGCCCTCGACAACGAAGCTCTCCTGCGCGGCGCGGGGGAAGCCCTCGCCTGGCAGGGCGCGGAACACGCCGACCCCGCCCGCACGCTCCTGAACGGCTTCCAGGCGGCCCTGGATGTCATCCTCGATCCGAGCCTGAACGTGCAGGAACTCTTCGACCTGCCGCGACGCAGCGCCGCCTGACCGGCCGGTTCCCGACGACCGCGGAATGGGCCAGCCGCGGCCGTGTCTTCTGCCCGAGAGCAGGAGGCACTTTCCATGGCACGCACCAGCCGATCCGCATCAGCCAACCCAGCGCAGCCGAGGCGCGGCCTGAACTCCAGCGACGTGTGCGCGCTGCTCATGCTGGCACTGCCGCTGCTCGTGGCGCTTCTGCGCCTGTGCGTGTGAGGGTCAGAAGGGGAAGGTGAGGCCGAGGTAGAGCATGGCGGCGTCGCGCCCCTCGTTGCCGTCCGAGCCGTTGAGCCGCCCGGTCGAGATGTGGTGCCACTTGACGCCGATCATCAGGCGGGCGTCATCCTCGCCGATGGGCAGCGTGAACCCGGCGCCGATCTGCGGCGTCAGGCCGAACTCGGCTCCGTCTTCGGGAATGTCGTCGCTGGCCCCGAGCAGCCCCGCGCCGGCGTCGAGGTAGAAGGTGGTCTTGCCGTCAGCCAGCCACCAGTGCTGGCGAAAGAGCAGCGCGCCGCTGCCCGCGACGACATCGTTGAATTCCTGGTCGAGAAAGAAGAGCGACGCCTGCAGGTCGACGGAGAGATCCTCGACGAAGAAGTAACTCCCCGCCAGGTGCAGGGAGTAGGACTCGCTGTCGCGCCGCAGATCCACCGCCGCGCCCGCCGACGCCGTCAGCCACCAGCGGTCCGGCATGCCGTAGCGCTGCGGCAGGGACACGCCCTCGAGCGAGAAGCCGCGGCGCTCGGCGTGTTCGGCGGCGGCGGGCGGCTCGCCCTCCTCCCGCGCCAGCAACTCCGCCAGGTTCGGCGAGCGCTGCCCCAGAACCGGCGCAGAGAAAAGCCCAACTGCAAGGAGTGCGGCAGCGAAGTGGCGCAACGCTGGCGGGCAGGTGGGCTTCATCGTCGCTGTATCAGGCGCTGAGCAGATTGTGCTCCTCCAGGTGCTCCACGATCATACGCACCTCATCCTCCAGGGAGGTCTCGTGCGAGATGATGTGGATCTCCGGCTTTTCCGGGGCCTCGTAGGGATCGTCGATGCCGGTGAAGCCCTTGATCTCGCCCGCCCGCGCCTTCTTGTACAGGCCCTTCGGGTCGCGCTTCTCCGCCTCTTCCAGCGAGATGTCCACGTAGGCCTCGAGGAAGGTGAGGCCGGCCTTCTCACACAACTCGCGGGCGTGGTTGCGGTCGGCGATGTAGGGGCTGATGAAGCTGGTGAGCGTGATGATCCCCGCGTCGGCGAAGAGCTTGCTCACCTCGCCGATGCGGCGGATGTTCTCGGCGCGATCCTCGGCGGAGAAGCCGAGGTTCTTGTTGAGGCCGTGGCGGATGTTGTCGCCGTCCAGTCGGTAGCAGTGCTTGCCCAGGTTGACCAGGGCGGATTCGACGGCACAGGCGATGGTGGACTTGCCCGAGCCGGACAGGCCGGTGAACCAGAGCACCATGCCCTTCTGTCCGAGCTTGCGGTAGCGCTCATCGCGGGAGACTTCGCCTTCGTGCCAGGTGATGTTGGTGGCTCGCTGTTCGGTGGTCATGGCTGCTCTTCTTCTCGTTCTTGCGGGGGATCGATCCTCAGATGGGGGTTCAACTGTAGCGAGGGCGGCAGCGAACGCAAGCGGTGCGCAGAGGCAGTGTCGCTGCGGGGTTGCGCCCGCGGCGTCCGCTGCGCCGGCCCAGCGAAAACGGGCCGCCGAAGCGACCCGTGGTGCTCATGCGAGATGTGTCGGCAGTGCGTGGAGATCAGCGGCGGCGACGCAGCGCCAGGCCGCCGAGGCCGAGCAGCGCCAGCGAGGAGGGCGCGGGCACCTGGCCGATGTAGAGGTCGTCGAGGCCCCAGCCGTACCAGTTGTACATGCGAACCTCGATGCGCGCGATGGGCGAGTTGGTGGTCAGGCCGAAGAAGTCCAGCGAGTTGACATCGCTGTCGCCGTCGACCGTGCCGAGCACGCCGCCGCCCGAGTCGTAGGCGATGAGCGTGGTGGTGCCGCCGCCCGCAAAGAGGACGTGGTGCACGCCGACCGCCGTGATGTTGGGCGCGGTGATGTCCGCGTCGAACAGCCGGTAGTCGTTGATCTGCGTGTCATTCAGCCACATGTATGGGTCGGACACCGGACCGGTCGCAGTGGAGAAGACGTTCGCGGAGGGGAACGTCACGCCCCAGGCGGCGTAGGTGTTGCCGATGGGATCGCCCGGCGACGTGGGATTGCCGTTCGTATCCTCATCGAAGTTGATGTACGCCGAGATGGCGTTGTCGGCCAGGAAGTCGCCGAGGTCGTGGTACGTCGCCGCACCAGCCACCGAGCACGCAGCGCCGGCAGCGGCGATCGCGAGAATTGCCTTCATAACGTGTTTCTCCTGTCTCTTATCAATCCTGCGGCACGCGACGGGACAACTCCGACATCGAAGTCGCGATCGGCGCCGATTCGTCCAGTCCTAAAGTCAGTCTGCAATGCGGGCGAGAGATCGTCGAGGACCCCTCTGCCGCAAGTGTACAGCCCTTCGTCAGCCAGGCAATCGGCCATGTGATCGATTCGAGTGAAATTCACGCAATATGAATGACAGATAAAAAGGCCATTCGCACCCGATTACCGTCTTTCGGGCGCGCAAAAAAAAACGGGCCGCCGCAGCGACCCGCTTTTGACGATTCAGGGAACGTGTTTGTCGCGAATCAGCGACGACGACGGATGGCCAGGCCACCCAGCCCGAGCAGCGCCAGCGAAGCGGGCGCGGGCACGATCGCGATGTTGTCGAACTGGTGATACACGAAGTCCTGGCTCCAGGTGACGTCGACGACGCTGGTGAAGCCGTAGCCGGCGAAGCTGAAGCTCTGGAAGCCGACGCCGCCGTTGCTGGTGCTGAAGGTCGCCATGACCGTACCACCGCCGCTGAGGTGGCCGGTGAAGGTCACGGTCGTGTCACCGCCGCCAACGAACAGACCGGCGAGGTCGATCGACTCCATGTCGAACGGCGCGCCGTCGATGCGCTGGAAGTGGGTGATCCCGCCGACGGTGTCGTTCAGGACCGCGGTCGAGCCCTGGTAGAAGGTCGTGTTGCCCGTCTGGGGCGAAAGGAACGGGAACGGCTCGCTCGTGTCGTGCCAGATCTCGTAGTCACCGGCCGAGTAGTAGTAGCCGATATCCGTCAGACCGGTACCCGGCGTCTCGAGATCCTGAAAGTCCATGACGACAACGGCGCTGGCGGCACCGGCGAAAGTCAGACCGGCAACCGCAGCAAAAAGTGCTTTCATGACGTGTTTCCTCCTGTGGATTACTACCGATTTATCGGACGCAGCAGTACAGCCCGCCGCATCCGGGCAGTCCCTCTAGCTTTCTTCCCTCTCGTGCATCGGCTGCGCAAACCATGGCGCAGGCCGTCGTGACCCTCTCAGTCTACTTCGGAACCAGGGACAGGCAAGCTGGAGAATCCGCGATTGCGCTGAAATCGCCCCTTGCCCCGTGATCTGAGCACCGCTCGTCGTTGCCTCGGGTTTGCAGCATTGCCTTGGGGCCAATGACGAAAAACCCCGCCGATATCTCGACGGGGTCGTCCGCAAATGGGCCTGAATGGACTCGAACCATCGACCTCACCCTTATCAGGGGTGCGCTCTAGCCACCTGAGCTACAGGCCCGATAGGCCGCGTATCCTACCAATCGATCGGCCGGTCGGCACGGCGAATCGAGGATTCTCTTGCGAGGAAGAAAG
>CAZZPX010000236.1:0-5754 GCA_964655955.1 uncultured Phycisphaerales bacterium
ATGTGCTTGTGGCTGTGCATGCCGATCATCTCGCTCATAACACCCATGGCGGGCAGGATCATGATGTACACCGCCGGGTGGCTGTAGAACCAGAAGAAGTGCTGGTACAGCACCGGGTCGCCGCCCAGCGACGGATCGAAGATGCCGATGTCGAAGGCGCGCTCCGCGATGAGCAGCAGCAGTGTGATCGCCAGGACCGGCGTCGCCAGAATCTGGATGATGCTCGTCGCATACAGCGCCCAGAGGAAGAGCGGCATGCGGAACCAGCTCATCCCGGGCGGGCGCAGCATGTGAATCGTCGAGATGAAGTTCACCCCCGTCAGGATCGAACTGAAGCCGAGAACGAACGCCCCGGCGGTCGCGGGAATCACCCCGCCGAACTGGCTTCCCACCGTATCGCTGGTGCTGTAGGGCGTGTAGAAGGTCCAGCCCGTGTCCAGGCCGCCCACCATCAACGTGAGCAGGAAGAAGAACGCGCCCACGACGTAGATCCAGTAGCTGAGCAGGTTCAGCCGCGGAAAGGCCACGTCCTTCGCCCCCAGCATGATGGGCAGGAAGAAGTTGCCGAAAGCAGCGGGAATGGCGGGAATGATGAAGAGGAACACCATGATCGCGCCGTGCAGCGTGAACATCTGGTTGTAGGTGTCCGCCGTCATGATCGTCTCGCCCTGGCTGATCAGCTCCGTGCGCAGCAGCATGGCGAAGACGCCGCCCAGGAAGAGCGCCGTCACGACCGACACGAAGTACATCACGCCGATCCGCTTGTGATCCAGCGTAAAGAGCCAGGAAAGCAGGCCCCCGCGCCCGCCGAGGTAGCTCTCCTCGACCAGGGCGTGGCCTGGGGCGATGTCACTGGAATGGGTGGTCAGGCTGGCAGCCATGGCTGTCTCCGCGCACGGGCAGTTAGTTCTTCAGCGTCTTGAGATACTCGATGACCGCGGTGATCTCGCGATCCTTGATCCGCCCCTGGAAGGTGGGCATCACCGGATCGTAGCCCGTGACGATGTGCTCCTGCGGGTTGAGGATGGAATTGCGAATGTAGTTCTCGTCCGCGACCGCCCGCCCGCCGTCCGCGAACAGGCGCGTCGTCCCCCAGATCCCCTTGAAGCTCGGCCCGATCGATGCCGTGCCGTCCACCGAGTGGCACTGGTTGCATCCCTTCGAGACGAGCAGCGTCTCGCCCTTCTTCCACAGGGGCTCAGCGATCTCCAGATCCGGGTTGGCGGCGATGAACGCCTCCGGGTCCTCGAGGTACGCCTGGAACTGCTCCTCCGTCAAGTCGTCGATCGGATCGCGCAGCGCCTCCGCCATCCAGCGGTCGAACTCCTCGCGGGTCTCCACCACCACCTTCGCCAGCATCGCCGAGTGCTGCGTGCCGCAGTACTCCGCGCAGAAGAGGTAATAGTCGCCCGGCTTGTTGGCGGTGAACCAGGCCTTGTTGTACCGGGCGGGGACGGCGTCCTTCTTCAGGCGAAACGCCGGGATGAAGACGCTGTGAATCACGTCCGTCGAGGTGATAACCAGGCTGATCGGGGTGTCGATGGGAACGTGCATCTCGTTGTTGATGGTCAAGCCCGTATCCGGGTACTCGAAGGTCCACAGCCACTTCTGCCCCGTGACGTTGATCTGCATGGCGTTGGCGGGCGTCACAAGCTGCTCGACGAAGCCGCGGAACCCGAAGTAGAAGAGCGCCAGCACAATGATCAGGGGAATGATCGACCAGGTGAGTTCGAGCGCGGTCGAGTGCCGCGGCCCGCCGCCCGGCTTGAAATCCCCGCGCCGCCGGTAACGCAGCACGAAGAAGACCATGACCATCACGATCAGGAAGAAGAAGAACGTGCTGATCCACAGAATCAGGTTGAAGAGCCAGTCGACGGCGCCGGCCGCCTCGGAGGCCCGCGTGGGCATCCAGAAGGAATCGCCGAACTGGGCGAGCGTCAGAAGGTGCATTTCGTCGTACTCACGGGCTGCGAAGCGAGCGTCTTCACGTCGATCCTTGTCTGGTTACTTGTTCGAGTCGGCGGCCGGCGTGCCACCCGCCGCCGACGTCTCCCGGGCCTGGTGCCTGCTGCGGAAATGGCTGCGAATCCACAGGGGCGTGATGGTCAGCAGCAGCGCCACGATCGTGATCGTCCCGCCCACCCGCATGATCCCCACCGCCGCCCACGCGTACGTCCCCTCCTGCGGGTCGTAGTGGAAGCAGTACAGCAGAAGCTGATCGAGCGGCGAGCCGATCTTCCCCTTCGAGGCGTCCACCAGCAGCAGTCGCATCGAATCCGGGTCGTACATCACGCCGTACATGTACTGCGAGATCGTCCCCTCCGGCGTGCAGATCATCAGCCCCGCCGTGTGCACGTATTCCTGCCTCTTCTCGTTCCACTTGTAGGTGAAGCCGAGCGTTTCGGTGAGGCGCTGGATCTGCGGCTCTTCGCCGGTGAGAAAGACCCAGCCGTCGTCGGGGACGGCACGCTCGAACGCCTTGAGCGTGTTCTCCCGCTTGAGTTCCGCCAGGCGCGGCGATTCGCGCGGGTCAAAGCTGAAGGTGATGATCCGGTACTCTTCGCCCGGCGTCCATTTCAACTCCGTGGCGGTGTCGAGCAGGGCGTTGGACGTCAGCCCGCACAGCATCGGACACGAGTAGTACACGGGCAGGATGACGACGGGCCTTTCGCCGTCGAAGTAATCGCCCAGCCGCACCGTCTCGCCCCTCGAGTTCGTGAAAGTGGCGTCCAGCGGAAGCTGCGCTCCCACGTGCGGCTCGATGCCGACGTTCTCGAACTCCTCCGGCAGCGCCTCCGCCGACTGCTGAGCGCCTGCTGGCGCAGCCGACAGCGCCATGAGCGCCAAGGCGGCGAGAACGACAACGAAATGTGCGGTGCGGCGAGAATTCATGATGCGGCCTCTCTGACCCGTGCCTTTCCTAGTGCTCCTCCGCGTAGCGCTCGATCGCCAGGTCGATGGGGATCCGCACCACGCCTGCCTCGCGATCCACCCAGGTCGGCGGCGCGTGCAGCGCCTCGCGCTGGGTCTCCCGCAACTCCTCGATCTCGAGGAACGGCTGCTCGACGACCCGCGCCTCGAACACGCGCTGCTGCCAGATGTACGCCATGCACTCGGAGAGCAGCATGACCAGCAGCAGCAGCACGGCGCTGACGATGCCGACCGTGACGACGAGCGCCACGGGAATGTCATGGATCTTGCCGGTATGTGAATGCTGCGCTGCCACTGTCTCTCTCACATGTTCTGGAAGTGTAGGGCCTCGGCCAGGCGCGGGTCTCCCACCGGAATGAGTGGCTTGTCGCCCGCGGCGAGGCCGATCGCCGCCAGGAAAATGCCGCCCACCCCCAGAAACGTCGCGATCTCAGGCAGGCCGAACACGAGATGGCTCGGGTCGTACGCGGGCATCACGATCCACCACAGGTCGATCCAGTGGAAGACGAGCAGCCACACCGCCCAGAAGATCAGCAGCGGGAAGCGCCGCTTCACGTGCCGCGACAACAGCCCCGCGAAGGGAATCAGCAGGTGCCCCAGAAGCAGCGCCAGCAGCACCCAGCTCCAGGGCGTGGGCGAGGAGAGGTCCGCGCCTCGGTGCGCGAACCACAGCGTCTCCTCAGGGATGTTGCCGTACCAGATCAGCATGTACTGGCTGAAGGCGATGTAGCCCCAGAAGAACAGGAAGGCGAGGAGCCACTTGCCCAGGTCGTGCTGATGTTCGACGTTGATCGCCGTGCGCAGCAGCCCCCGCCGCTTCAGCAGCGCCACGCCGATGATCGTGAACGCGAACAGCCCCAGCATCCCGCCGGAGAAGTAGTACACGCCGAAGATCGTGCTGAACCAGTGCGGCTCGAGCGACATGAGCAGGTCGAAGGCGGCGAAGGTCGTCACCAGCGCGAACGCCACCAGCGCCGGGGCGCTCACCTTCTCCAGCCGCACCGACAGGCGCGCCTCGCGCGTCGCATCCTGCCGCAGCGAAGTCCTCAGGAAGTACCGGGCCAGCCCCGCCCAGAAGAGAAAATACACCACCCAGCGAAGCGTGAAGAAGGTGGAGTTCAGGTACGGCCGCTTCTTGTGAACCAGCGCGTCGTAGTGCCCGCCCGCGTGGCCGTCCGCCGCGTGCGCTGAGTCGTGCGCCGCGTCGGCGTCTTCGCCGTGACCCGCAGCTGGCTCCGCATGCCCGCCCTCCTCATTGGCGACGGTCGCCAGGTGCGCTGCGGGGGCCGACGCCTGCGCGTGCCCCGCCGGCTTGCCGTGGCTGCTCTGCAGCGCCGGCGGAACGGGTTGCGCCCAGGGATACACCGTGCCGCTCCCCGACAGCACCGTCAGCCAGATCGGGATGAAGAGGATCGCCAGTCCCGGCAGCGCCGAGGCAAGCAACTCCCACAGGCGTCGCGTCGTCGCGGACCAGCCGGATCGCGTCACGTGCTGAATCGCGATGAAGCAGAGCGCCGAGACCGCGATGCTGAGGAAGAAGGCGAAGTTGAGCACATAGGCGAAGCCGACGCGCGTCCAGCCCCCCTCCCCGACGAGCGCCAGCAGCCCCGACGCCGCCAGACCCGCGAGGCCCACCGCCCCGCCGACCACGACCAGCCCGTGCATCAGCGAGCCGGCGGTGAGCCGGTCCGTCAGGTGCTGTCCATTCTGCTCGTGCGCGTGTGACGCCAAGGCTCAATCTCCCGACTCTGTGATCTGGTCGCGCTGCGCCGCGGGCACGTCGTCGAGGTCAGCGTGCCGGCTCAGTTGCAGCGCGCGAACGTACGCGACGATGGCCCAGCGATCCTCCACGGGAATCTGCGTGGCGTAAGCCGGCATCGTGCGGATGCCGTTCGTAATCGTGTTGAAGAGATGACCGTTCTCGCGGTCGAGGACGGACTGGGCGAAGAGCGATGTGGGGGGGATCCACCCCCACTTGCCCGCTTCGAGCTTGTCGGCCCGCTGCGCGATCATGCCGTTCCCCTCGCCCGTGTACCCATGACAAGTGGCGCAGAAGATATCGAAGCGCTGGCGGCCGCGGCGCACGAACGCCTCGGTGATCTCGATCTGAGCCGGATAGCCGTCCGCCCATACCTCGTCCCCCGCCACGAGCGTCTTCCCGGTGTAATAGTGCGCGTCCTCCCGCAGGTCGCCACGCGCGACCGTGCCGGCGAGACGCGGACGCATCCCCCGGCCGTCCGCGAAGATCGGCGAGTACGCCTGCGCCTTCACCTTCGGCTGCACGTCCATGTCCTGGAAGAAGTGCACGCGCGGCTCGGACGACGGCTTCACCCGCGCCCGCGCCACCAGCGCCAGGGGCACCCAGGACACCACGACGAGAATGAGCAAGAGGTAGATGAGGATCTTCGGCGGCATCGTCATTCCTCCACATCCTCCACCGCCGTCGCGCCCAGCGACTCCAGCAGCGCCGTCGTCCGCTCCCGATCGAAATTCGCGTCCAGCGCCTCGATCGCGATAAAGAAGCGGTCGTCCGTCACCCGGTTGAACCGCCGCTTCTTGAAGAGTGGGTGATACAGGATCGGCAGCTGATTCAGCGCCAGCATCCCCACCACCGCACCGAGCGCCGAGAAGAGAATTGTCAGCTCGAAGATCACCGGAATGTTGGCCGGCAGGCTGAAGATCGGCTTGCCGCTGATCACAAAAGGATACCCCTGCAGAAACGTCGGCGCCGCCTCCACCATGCTCGCGTTCGCCCACCAGACCAGGGCCAGCCCCAGCAGCATCCCGCCGTAGCCTAAAGGGCCGAGCGCCGCGAAGCTCAGG
>CAZZPX010000237.1:0-5746 GCA_964655955.1 uncultured Phycisphaerales bacterium
CCGCGGGGCCTGCCGTCCTGCCCATGCCCCGGGCCAACTAATCCCTTTCGTCGTGTCCGCCGCTCGGTGATTACCGCACCAAATCGCCAGATTTCGCCTGACAAGCTCCCATCTCTCTGTATCTTTTGCGATGAGGTGAAGCGCTAGCGAGCATGAACGCGACATCACTCGTTCAACGGAGGAACGCACCAGCCGCCACGGCGGCGACGCCGATCCTCCAGCGCCTCGCCGCCGGGCACGGCCTGGGCGAGCAGGCGGAGATCCTCGAGGCGGCGCTGCTTCCCGCCGCCGCCTTCGTGCTTGATCCCCTGCCCAACGACGGGCCGATCGTGTGCCGCCGCCTGTTGCGCCGGGAGGCGCCGAGCGAAGCGCCCTCGTCACGCCTGCCCGTCGGCTGTTCGCGCTTCGGCGGCGGGCCGGATCTGCCTGCCGGATTTGACTGGCCGCGCCACAAGGGTCGGCCGCTCGACTTTCTCCTCCAGATCGACTGCGCTGATCTCGCCTCACTCACACTCTCTCTGCCTCTGCCGGCGACGGGCGTGCTGACCTTCTTCTGCGATCAGCACGACCAGCACTGGGGCCGCCACCCCGAGAATCGCAGCGCCTATGCGATCGTGCACTTCCCGCAGCGGGAGGGGCTCGCGCCAGTTCGCCCGCCTGATCGACGCTTCGCGCTGCCCCACGCCAAGCTGCGGTTCCGTCAGGCGCTCACGCTTCCCTCGCCCGGCTCGCGGGCCTACGACCGGCTCGAGTCGCAGTTGCAGGCCCGGCTGGACGGCCGGCTCGACGAGGCCGCCTACCGCGCCCTGCGACAGTCGCTCTTCCACGCTGATGCGGCGAGGCCTGACCTGCCCTGGCATTGCCTCGGCGGGCACGCAACGCATATCCACGACGACCTCCCTCTCGAAGCGCAGCTCGTGATGCACGGCGTCGACTGCACTGACGGCCTTCCACGGCGGCAGCCTCAGGATCGCCGGCTGTACGCCGGCCGCGACGACTGGCGCCTGCTGCTCCAGATCGACGAAGATCCGCGCACCGGACCGCTCTGGCGCGGGTGCGGCGTCCTCTCCTTCTGGGCACGACCGGCCGATCTGGCGCGCGGCGACTTCGCGCAGGTGTATCTGACGACGCAGGCACCCTGAAGCGACGCGGTTTAGCGCGTTCTCTTGGCAGACCTCCGCGACGTGCGCTTCATCATATTGAGGGGATGACTTCAACGCGGTAGACCGCGTTGCTTCATACACAAGCCTCACCCGGCACCAGATGCGGAAACGCCACGAGGTCGTGCTCGATCCGCCCCTGGTCGTTGGGCCGGGCCAGGCGTTCCCTGTAGTACGCCTGCACATGTTTGTACCAGGCGGGCACGTCGACGCCGAGGTAGACCGTGTTGCCCAGTCGTTCGAGAACGAACTGCATGTGGCGGGCGCTGCGCTCGCCAAGGCGGATCACGCCTTCGCGGTTGCCGCCGCGCAGCTTGAGCGCCCGCGCCGAGATCTGAATCAGCCCCTGGAGAAAGTGGAACTGGATGCTGTTGCGGCGGCAACTGCGCCAGGGTCCTTCCCACGCCTCGTGCGCCTCCCACCAGTAGCCGTGGTTGTAAAGGTCGCAGCCGAAGAGATACGCCTCGCTCTCCCGCCAGCGCGCCGGATCCACGGCGGGAACCTTCGGCTCGGGCGCGCCGCTGGGATCGTAGCTGTGCCCCTGCGGATCCTGCGTCGGATGCGGATACGCGCCGGGCAGGTAGGCATACAGCGGGAAAGACAGGTTCGTGTAGCGCTGCGGCTTCATGGCGAGGGCGGTATGGTAGGCGACGCACCCGCAGCGCGGGCTCAGGGCGCATCAACGGGAGGACCTCACCATGACCGACGACCGGCGGCATCTTCAGATTCTCAGCATCCTGCATTACGTTTTC
The DNA here is from genome assembly GCA_964655955.1 of uncultured Phycisphaerales bacterium. GTDB lineage: Bacteria > Planctomycetota > Phycisphaerae > Phycisphaerales > JAGLTS01 > CAZZPX01. Next base: position 1,913 of record CAZZPX010000237.1, read on the forward strand.
GCAGGCCTACTGACGCTGGGCGGGTGCTTTCCGATCACCTACGTCGTCTTCGGGGTGCTCATGCTGACGGGCGCGATCGAGCCGGAGGAGGACCCAGAGGCGATGCGGGTCATGGGGCTGATCTTCACGATCGTGGGCCTCGCCGTCATCGCGGTCAGTTGGGTTCTCGCGGTCCTGACCTTTCTCGCGGGTCGACGTCTGGCGACACCGCGAAACCACCGCTACTGCCTGGTGATTGCAGCGATCGAGTGCATTTTCCTGCCACTGGGAACGGCGCTGGGCGTGTTCACGCTCGTCGTGCTGACGCGGGAGAGCGTCAAGGCGCTGTTCGGCGGCAGCGTACCTGCCGGAGACGCGAATGCGCCGTTCGGCATGACGCCGGCCGACTCGCGCTAGCTGTCCGCGCTCAGCCCGCGTGGACGACGCGCGCGCCGGCGGCGGCGTCGTAGGGCGAGCGGCCGCCGCCGACGAACAGCGACGCGACCCAGAACAGGCTGAGCAGCATGGCGGCGGTCCAGCAGGCCAGGCTGAGGAGGCCCGGCTCATCGACGAACGGTTGACCCGGCACGTGCCAGACGCCGAGGTGGCCGATCTCCCAGGGCAGAAACTTCACGGCGGAACGGATCAGACTGCGGCCGATTGGCAGGCGGCCGAAGTCTGCCGCGCTCACCACTCGCACACGCAGAACGCGCTTGCCCGGCGTCGCCTGCCAGCGTGATGCCTCGAACAGTGCGAAGTAGAGCAGGATCGGCAGCGTCAACAGGGCGAAGAAGAGCACGTGGAGGCCGAGCCGACTGAGCACCCCTTGCGGAAACTCGCCCGCAAACAGCCCGGCTCGGCGGGCGGCGAATCCCGCGGCTGCCAGCAGCGCCAGCCAGACCGCGATGGCGAGGTAATCGACCGCGAAGGCGAGCAGGCGGCGCCATGCAGAGGCACGGGGAAGCGAGGCGGCGTGTCGCGGTCGGTCTGCATAGGTCATGCGACCATCGTAACGGCTGAGTCGCCGGCCGCATCCATCGGCACGACTGCACCGATGTGGGCGACGCCGTACCATGCGTCCGCGCAATCCGGGAGGCGGAGGTCGCATCGCGTCGCGACGGGAGAAGGAGGATTCGTGAGCCGAGCCAACAGCGCAGACACGACCCAGCCGGCGACCGGCGGAGTGCAAAAAGCCGGCAGGATCTCTGAGGCAAGATCCCGGCTGATGGCGACCTGCCTCTCCTGCGGGCGGCGTCTGCCGGCGATCGAGCGCATCTGCCCCGACTGTGCGCGGGCGCTGCTGCGGGCGGACTACCCGGCCCGCCGCTTCCAACCGACCGATCACCCCGGCCTCTTTCGGTTCACCGACTTCCTGCCTCCCGCAGCCGCCGTCGACACGCCGATCGGGCCGACCGTGTATCGCAGCGAGGCGCTGGCTGCAAAGCTGGGGCTGACCAACCTCTTCATCGGCTACAACGGCTACGCACCGCGGATCAACGCCTGTAATCTCACCGCGTCGTTCAAGGACTTCGAGGCGTTGCCGACGCTGCTCTTCCTGCGCGAGCACGGCATCGAGACGGTGACGCTCGCCTCCGCGGGCAACACGGCGCGGGCATTCGCCTATGCGGGGACGCTGCTCGACTTTCGCGTGCACATCGTGATTCCAGAGCGTCTGCTCGCGAGTCTGTGGATCCCGATCGAGCCGAGTGAGTCGATTCGCGTCACCGCCATCGCCGACTCGCGCGATTACTTCAAGGCGATCGAGCTCAATCAACTCATCGTGCACGAATTCGGCGTGACGGATGAGGGCGGGGCGCGCAACATCGCCCGCCGCGACGGCATGGGCACGGCGGTGCTGGAGCACGCGCGCGTCACCGGCGAACTGCCCCGCCACTACTTCCAGGCGGTGGGCAGCGGCACGGGCGGCATCGCGGCGTGGGAGGCGGCGCTGCGGCTGTGCGCGACGGGCGAGTTCGGCGATCGCCTGCCGCGCCTGCATCTCGCCCAGAACGCCCCCTTCACCCCAATCCACGACGCCTGGGCGCACGCCCTGGCGATCAACCCCCGGGGGAATCTCGGCGACCAACTCCGGCGAATCGATGAGATCGGCGCCGCGGTGCTGGCCAACCGCAATCCTCCCTTCGGGTTGATCGGCGGCGTGCGCGACGCCCTGGCGGCGACGAATGGCCAGACCTACGCGGTGCCTAATGCCGAAGCGGCCTTTGCCTGCGCTCTCTTCGAGGAGGCGGAGGGACTGCCGCTCGGTCCGGAGGCCGGCGTGGCGCTCGGGGCGCTGCGGCAGGCCCTTGAGCGCGACTCCATCGAGCGCCACGAATCGATCCTGCTGCACGTAACGGGCGGCGGCGAGGCGCTGCTGCGGCAGGACTACGAACTGCACCGGCTCGAAGCGGATGTGCGCATCGCGACGCAAGATGTGACCCCGCAGGGAGTTACGTGCCATCGCGGGTGGTTCAAAGAGCTGGGAGCGTAGGCGACGTCGCAGGGAGACAGGCGGCTGCGGAGGCGGTGCGCAGCCGCGGCTGGGCAGTGAAACCCGAGAGTGCCGTTTGCCAAAAGAGCTGCGGCCGGGCACACTGACCGCACGCACACATGCACGAAGGCAGGTTCAGGATGAACGAGCACGACCCGCCGACCTCCCAGGCAACGGACGCACGGCGCGGCGACAGGCCGCTGAATCAGTTTGCGGATGTCACCTGGTCGGCGGGCGATCTCGAACACGCTTCCGCCTCGCAGATCATCGACTACGCCTTACGGAAGTACGGCGACCGCCTGGGTGTAATGACCGCGCTGGGGTACAGCGGCATCGTGCTCATGGACCTGCTGCGACAGCGCCTGCCCGCGCTTACCGCCTACTTCATCGACACCGGCTTTCACTTTCCCGAGACGCTCGCGCTCATGGATCGTCTCGAAGCAGAGTGGAACGTGCGCTTCGTGCGCCTCGGCCCTTCACTGCGCGGCGAGCAGATCGACTCCATCATCGGCGCGCGGGCCTGGGAGTCGAATCCGGACCTGTGCTGCATGTACCGCAAGGTCGAGCCGATGCTGCGCGTGCTGCAGACAAAGGACGCCTGGATGGCGGCGCTGCGGCGCGACCAGGCGGACACGCGCCGCTCGATCCCGCCCATCAAGCTCGATCGCCGCGGAACGCTCAAGATCTATCCGCTCGCCGGCTGGACTGCGGAAGACTGCTGGCGCTACATCCGCGAACACGACCTGCCCTATAACCCCTTGCACGACGAGGGGTATCTCAGCATCGGCTGCACGCACTGCACGCGGCCCGTTGCGCAGGGCGAGCACGAGCGCGCCGGCCGCTGGCAGGATCGCGGCAAGGTCGAGTGCGGGCTGCATGACCTCGCACGAGACTAGGGGCGGGCGGCGATTCGCGATGCCATGGGCACGGACAGGCCAGTGCTCAGGTGAGCGCCTGGCGAGCCATGGTGGAGCCGGGACACTCAGGGCTCATGTTCCCTCGCGCCGATGTTGACATCAGGGCGGCTGCGCGCACACTGTGAGTAGCCGCCGACTCCGGCGGATCCGCTTGAGGAGAGAGCCATGTCCCCGCTGAGTGAGTTTGTACCTGCCGAAGCGCGGGCTTTGCGCGCCGGCGCCCTGGCCTGCCTGATCGTCCTGGTTTGCGCCGCCTTCGCCGTCGCCGACCCCGTTGCGCCCACCGATGGCATGCTCATCACGGAGGACACGACCTTCCTGCCCGGCGTCTACGGGCTGCCGTGCGGCGTCGCCGTCGGAGCGCACGGCGTCACGCTCGGCATGAACGGTGCGGCGCTCGTGGGCACGGGCCGCATCGAGCTCGCTCAGTTCCCACGAGATCTTGCA
>CAZZPX010000238.1:0-5740 GCA_964655955.1 uncultured Phycisphaerales bacterium
CCTTCCCCGCCGCCACCACCAGCACATCCGCCGTGCGCGTGAGCCCCGGCAGATCGTCCGTGTACTTGTTGCAGGAGATCACCGTCGCCAGTTCGCGCATGAGCAGCACGGCGATCGGCTTGCCGACGATGTCGCTCGCCCCGACGATCACCGCGCGTTTGCCCACCAGGTCCACGCCCGTCGAGTGGATCATCTTGAGCACGGCGAGGGCGGTGCAGGGGACGAGCGAGGTGCGGCCGTAGACGATGTTGCCGATGTTCGCCGGGTTGACGCCCTCGACATCCTTGTCGGGCGCGATGAGCCCCTGGATGCGCTGGGTGTCGACGCCCTCCGGCAGGGGCAGGTGCACCATGATGGCGCGGACCTCATCGTCGCTATTGAGCAGCAGCACGCGGCCCGCCACGTCCTCGTAGTGCGCGTCGCCAGGCAACTCGTGCAGGCGGTAATCGATGCCAAGTTCCTGGCAACTCGAGGCCTGCTTCTCGGCGTAGACGCGGGAGGAGGCGTGCTCCTCGTCGACGGCGAGGACGGCGTCGAGGCGCACGGAGTGGCCCCGCCGGCGCAGGTCGGCTACTTTTTCCGCTGCCTGCTCGCGATATGCAGCCGCCAGTTCCTTGCCGTCAATGATCGTCGCGGTCATGCCGGCATGATAGAGACGCCGGGAAAGGTCTGAGGTGCCGCCTGATCTGATTGTGCATCTGAACGGGGATCTGCTCCCGCTTTCCGACGCCCGCCTGAGCCCCTTCGACCGGGGCTTTCTCTTCGGAGACGGCGTGTACGAAGGGCTGCGCGCCTTCGCCGGGGAGATCGTCGCCGCCGGCGCCCACGTCAGCCGTCTCCGCGCCAGCCTCGCCTCCGCCCGCATCGACGGCGTCGAGCCGGCGCGCCTGCCCGAGCTGACGGCGGAACTGCTTGCCGTTAACGACCTGGCTGACGCCTTCATCTACTGGCAGATCACCCGGGGGGTGACGGCTCCGCGGCAGCATCTGCCGCAGGCCAACCTCGCACCGACCGTCTTCGGCTACGCCGTGCCCGCGGCGCCCCTCGCCGAAATCCGCCAGCCGGGGTCGATGCGCGTCGCGCTGGTCCGCGACGAGCGGTGGCTGCGCAGCGATATCAAGTCCACCTCGCTGCTGCCGGTCGTGTTGGCGAAGATGCAGGCCAGGGACGCCGGCGCGGATGAGGCCCTGCTGGTGCGCGAGGCGGGTGCGGATCCGGAGGACGCCCTGGTCGTCGAGGGCGGCTCGACCAACGTCTTCTGTGTGTTCGAGGACGAGGGCGACCTCGAGATCGTCACGCCTCCCGTCAGCCGCCTCATGCTCCAGGGCGTCACCCGCGACCTGCTCCTCGACGTGCACGACGGCATCGTCGAACGCCCCATCCGCCGCCGCGAACTCGCACACGCCTGCGAGGTGATCCTCTGCGGCACGACGACCTTCGTGGCCTCCGTGAGCGCCGTGGACGGGCAGCCCGTCGGCGACGGTCGATGCGGGCCCATCACCCGGCTACTGTTCGAGAAGATGCTTGACGCCGTCCGCGACGGCAGGCACGCCAACGTGACATACCGCCTATGAGCCAGCCCAGGATCAAGTTTCTCGCCATCAGCGTCGGCAACACCCGCACGCGCTTCGCCTGCATTGACAGCGACGACCCGCAGCAGATTGGATCGGCGCGCAGCGAGTCCAACGCCGATCTCGAGGCCGTCGCGCGCGAGATCAAACTTCTCTATGACAGCGCCGCTCTGGAAGATGGCGACGTGCGCGTGGCGCTGGCGCTGGCGTCGGTCAACGATGCCGCCGCCGCGCCCCTGCGCGATCTCGTCTCCGCCGAGTGCAATCAGGAAGTCTTCCGCATCGGGCCGGACCTGCCCGTGCCCCTGCGGACGGATCTGGATCCCGAATCGATCGTGGGGGTGGATCGGCTCCTGGGCGCGTTGGCGGCGCACACGGTGACGGGCAAGGCGTGCGTCGTCGTCGATGCGGGGACGGCGGTCACGGTCGACTTCATCGACGAGGGCGGCGTGTTCCACGGCGGGGCGATCCTGCCCGGCGTGCAGATGCAGCTCAACTCGATGCACGAGCACACGGCCCTTCTGCCCGAACTACATTACGAGCACCCTGCCGCCGGTCCCTGGGGGCGCAACACCAGCCAGGCGATGCTGCAGGGCGTGCACTACGGCATCCGCGGGGCCGTGCGCCTGCTCGCGGAGCGTTACGCGGAAGAGGTCGGCGCGTACCCGCAGATTCTCGCGACAGGCGGCGACGCCGATGCGCTCTTCACCGAGGATGAGTTCATCGAGCGGATCGTGCCGAACCTGACTTTGATCGGCATCGCGATCACCTGCATGCAGGCGCTGCAGGCGGGCAGCGACAGAGACTGACCGGATAGTCCGAGGCAGATTCCGGATGCCGCCAGCCACAGCGCAATGCAGCGACGCGCCGTGGCGCCGCGCAGGGCGCAGTCGACGGCGTGGGTCGCGTCCCCGGCCTGCCGGGAGTTCTGTGCCAGGTGCGCCTGCCGGCTCACCCGCCCGATGCATCGAGGTCGGCGGCTTCCTCCACCTGCGTTTCGCCAGCAGCGGATGCCTCGCTCTTGCGCGCGTGCCATGCGGCGAGGACTTCCGCTTCGCGTTCCCGACTCAAGCGCGGGCCGATCGCCTGCTGCTCTTCCTGCGGCTGGGCCTTGTACCAGTCGAGCGTGGCTCTTGCCGTGTCGGCGAGGGCACGGAACCTCATCCCCGCCTTGATGCCGCGCGTGTTGTCGCGGTGGTGGAAGCCCTCGTAGCCGTCGCGCGGCGGAATCCACACGGGCATGTCCATCCACGCCTGCACCTCGCGTTCAGCGAGGAAGTCCGCGTCGACCCAGGTGAACTGCGCTCCCGCGGTGGTGACAGCCCGGATGCCGTGGAGCATCATCGCCATGGTCATGGGGTGCTCGGGGCCGATGGCGTTGTAGGCATCGGTGTGGTTGTTCTCGATGCAGTCGATGGTGAACTCGGCAAGGTCGCGCACGTCGATGAACTGCACCGGGTCCGTGCCGTCCCCCGGCGCGAGCACTTCGCCGCCCTGGTCGATGCGCACCGGCCAGTAGGTGAAGCGGCGCGAGGTGTCGCGCGGACCGACGATCAGGCCCGGCCGAATGATCGTCACGCGCCCCGGCATTTCTTCGAGCGCGGCCCGTTCGCAATGCGCCTTCATTCCCCCGTAATGGGGAAACGAATCGCGAATCGTCTGCACGCTGTCGAGCGTCTCCTGATCCAGTTCGATCGTCGCCGCGTCTTCGGTCATGTGCGGCTGGCTCTGGTCGGCGTAGACGGAGAGCGTCGAGATGACGACGTACTGCTTGATGTGATCGCGCAGAAGCTGCGTGGTGGCGGTGACGTGGCGCGGCACGTAGGCGGTCGTGTCGATGACCGCATCCCACTCGCGCCCCTTGAGCGCTTCCAGGTCATCGTGGCGATCCCCGATGAGCGTCTCCAGGTCGAAGAGATCCGGATCGCTCCTGCCGCGATTGAAGAGCGTCATGGAGTGCCCGCGGGCGAGGGCGTAGCGGACGGTGTGCGGCCCGAGGAAACCCGTCCCGCCGAGGATGAGCAGTTTCAGCGGCTTCTTCGCCTTTTCGACGGGCGCGTCGCCGCCCGCCGGCTGAGCGGCGCTGCCGGCCGAGGCGACTGTCTCCGCAGCGCCGACGGCGGCGGTAGCGCCCAGAGCGCCAATCGCGGAAGCCTGAAGAAACGCTCGACGGGTCGTGGACATCTGGTTGTCTCCGGCAAGGGGGTGTGTTTCGCGAGTCAGTGTACCGGGCGCGGTTGAGGCGGTTGCCGAATTCTGCCGCGTGCTTTCAACCGCGCGCCGTTTTGCCGGTAGGTTGTTGCGGATGCCGCCCCATCGCCGACTTCCCGATGCCGACGCTGCGCCCCGTGCCGAAGCGGATTCAGCCTCGCTAACGCGCGGCGCGGGCGGGGGCGATCGCGTTCGCCCCTGGCGCGCGCTGATGCAGATGCGGCCGGGCGAAGCCAAGCTCGTGCTGCTCTCGGCGCTCTATATCTTCTGCACGCTCGCCGGGTACTACATATTGCGGCCGATTCGCGATGAGATCAGCGCCGCCGACCGCGGCAACCTGCAGTACCTCTGGACGGCCGTCTTCGTCGTCATGCTCATCGTCGTGCCGATCTACGCCTGGCTCACGGCCCGCTGGCCGCGGCGCAAGTTCGTGCCTTTCGTGTATCACTTCTTCGCGCTGAACATCGTGGCGTTCTACCTGCTGATTGCGCAGATGGAATTTGGTGACGTTGCCCTGGCGCGCGTCGATCGCGTCTTCTACATCTGGGTGAGCGTCTTCAACCTCTTCGTCGTCTCCGTCTTCTGGCAGTTCATGGCGGATCTCTTCACCAGCGAGCAGTCCAAGCGGCTCTTCGGCCTGATCGCGGTGGGGGGAACGCTGGGAGCGATCCTCGGCTCGGCAACGGTGGCGCTGCTCATCGATCCTCCCGCGGCGCTGGCGGCACTGCGCGTGGAACACACGACGCTGATGCTTATCTCGGCGTTTCTGCTCGAAGGCGCGTGCGTGTGCATCTACCTGCTCAGTCGCTATACGAGCGGCCGGCACCCCGGTCGAGACGCCGCGCCCGCCGGCGACGGGACAGACGGCGATGCACCGGTGCGCGGCAGCGTCTGGTCGGGCCTCGCCGTGGTCTTTGCTTCGCCGTATCTGCTGCTCATCTGCGCCTTTCTCGCGCTCTACTGCACGCTCAGCACATTCGCCTACTATCAGCAGGCGGACATCTTGCGGCGCGTCTTCGGCGAGGATCGCGACGCCACGCGCTCGCTGCTCGCCCAGGTCGATCTCGCCGTCAACGTCCTCACCGTCTTCATCCAGTGCTTTCTCGCCGGTCGCATCATGACCCGGCTGGGCGTGGGGACGGCTCTGGCGCTGCTTCCCGTGGTGGCGCTGGTCGGTTTCGGCGTGCTGGCGCTGGGCTATGCGGCGCCGGACCTGCTTCCCATCCTCGGCTTGCTTGTCGCTTTCCAGATCTGCCGGCGCACGGCGAACTATGCCCTCGCCAAGCCGGCGCGGGAGACGCTCTTCACCGTCGTACCCCGCGCGCAGAAGTACAAGGCGAAAGCGCTCATCGACAACGCCGTCTACCGCGGCAGCGACACCGCCGCGGGCTGGATCTATACGGGGCTGCAGTACCTGGGTCTGACGCTGTTGGGCATCAGCATCCTCGCCGTGCCCATCGCGGGGGCGTGGCTGGTCATCGGGCTCGTGCTCGGCCGGATGCAGCAGCGCCGCAGCGGCATGGCGCCTGACGCGCGCAGCACCAGGGCGGGAGACACCGATCCGTTGGCTTGACCAGGTAATTCACGGGGATACGGGCGGCCGTTCGTCCGCGCCGCGGGGGAGTCGGGCGTCACTGTGTGATGAACTGGGCGAGCATCACTAGGTAACTCGCCAGCCCCACCGCCACCGACAGCACAAGCGCCACCAGCCAGGAATGCGGCAGGCGCAGATACCGGCTGCACGCCCAGCCCCACCAGAGGAACACGAAGAACTGCAGAATCGGCAGCAGTCTGCCCACCACGTCCAGCGACAGCATGGTGGACGGACGTCGCCGCGTTGTCGGATCGATCCAGGGCAGCGTGTAGTAAGCGAGCCTCCAATCAGAGGTGATCCTCAGCCAACCAGCGATCGCTGCGTAGACGCCGATCCACAGGACGCACAGAAGCGACGCGCCGAC
>CAZZPX010000239.1:0-5719 GCA_964655955.1 uncultured Phycisphaerales bacterium
GCGCCCGCGCATGAACAGCGTGTTCGGCTTGAAGGAAGAGCAGCCGGAAAAGTTCGCCAAACAGTGGGGGTGGGAGAACGCGTCAGCCGACTGGAAGTCGCTCATGAAGAGTGACGAAATCGAGTTGGTCGACATCGTCACGCCGAACTATATGCATCGCGAGCCCGCCATGGCCGCGATCGCGGCGGGCAAGCCCGTCGCCACGGAGAAGCCGATCGCGGGAACGCTCGATGACGCCCGCGAGATGGTCAAGGCTGCGAAGAAGGCGAAGACGCCGACCTTCGTCTGGTACAACTACCGCCGCTGCCCGGCTGTCGCCTTTGCGCATCAGCTTGTGCAGCGGGGGCGGATCGGGCGGATCTATCACGTGCGCTGCATCTACCTGCAGGACTGGGGCGGGCCTGACACGCCCTTGCTCTGGCGCTTCCAGAAGAAACTCGCGGGCAGCGGCGCGCACGGCGACCTCAACGCCCATGTCATCGACATGGCTCGCTTCATCACCGGCGACGAGATAAGCGAGGTCAGCGGCGCCATCGCAGAGACATTCATCAAGGAGCGCACGCTGCTCGAGGCGAACGTCTCGGGCGGCATCGCGAGCGGCGCGAAGGGGGCGAAGAAGAAAGGCAAGAGCGACGTTGATGACTGCGTGCTCTTCCTCGCCCGGTTCAAGCAGGGAGCGGTCGCCAGCTTCGAGGCCTCGCGCCTGGCGACGGGCTACATGAACCAGAACGGCATTGAGATCCACGGCGACAAGGGCGCTCTGCGCTTCCGCTTCGAGGACATGAATTACCTCGAGTTTCTTGACAACACGGGTGAGGCGGCGACACGCGGCTGGACGAAGATCATGTGCACCAGTGCCGGCAACCACCCCTACGTGCAGGCCTGGTGGCCAGACGCGCACATTCTCGGGTACGAGCACGGGTTCGTGAATCAGGCGGCGGACATGATGCGAGTCCTCGCCGGAGAGAAGCCCGTTGTGCCCATCCCCGACTTCGCCGATGCCTACGAAACCCAGCGCGTCCTTGAAGCGGCGCTCTTGAGCGCGAAGAACCGCGCCGCAGTGAAGATGAGTGAGGTGAAGTGAGAAGGGCGGAGACAATTTGAGTTGAACCACAGGGTTCACGGAGAAGGAGAGTGATCAGGTCGGCAGGATTGGTCGCGACCCAAAGGAAGCGCCCGCGAGGTGCGCATCGGCAGTCGTGTAAACGCGCCCGTAGAGGAGCGTTTCGAGTCCCTAACTCCTGCTTTCCTCCGTGCCCCGTGTCCTCGGCAGCGAATTAGCAAAGCGAATCAGCACCGGAGCCTGCAATGCCTCGACCAGTCACGCTTTTCACCGGCCAATGGGCGGATCTGCCCCTGGAAATCATGTGCAACAAGGCGAGCGAGTTCGGCTATGACGGCCTCGAACTCGCCTGCTGGGGCGACCACTTCGACGTGCGCGAGGCCGCCGAGAGCGACACATACTGCAAGGCGAAGTGGGAGTTGCTCGAGCAGCACGGCCTCGCCTGCTATGCCATCAGCAACCACCTCGCCGGCCAGGCTGTGTGCGACCGCATCGACGAGCGGCATCAGTCGATCCTGCCTGAGCGTGTCTGGGGCGACGGCGAGCCGGAGGGCGTACGCCAGCGCGCCGCCGAGGAGATGAGCGCCACGGGACGTGCGGCAAAACGCTTCTTCGATCTTGCACCCCCGCGCGTCAGGCAGCGCCTGAACGAGATCGGGTATTACGTCGTCAATGGCTTTACGGGCAGCAGCATCTGGCCGCTGCTCTATAGTTTTCCGCCGAACCAGCCGGGTCAGATCGACGCGGGCTTCGCCGACTTTGCCAGGCGCTGGCGGCCGATACTCGATGAGTACGACAAGCTCGGCGTGAACTTCGCACTCGAGGTGCACCCGACGGAGATCGCCTTTGACATCATCTCCACGCGCCGCGCGCTTGCCGCCGTTGACAGCCACCCGCGCTTCGGTTTCAACTACGATCCTTCGCATCTCGGCTACCAGGGCGTCGATTACCTGCGCTTCATCCGTGAGTTCGGGCAGCGCATTTTCCACGTGCACGTCAAGGATGTCTGGTGGTCCGATACGCCGACCGCCGCGGGCGTCTTCGGTGGTCATACGGACTTCGGCGATCCGGATCGCTACTGGGAGTTTCGGTCTCCCGGCCGCGGCGCGATCGATTTCGAAGGCATCATCCGCCTCCTCAACCAGGTGAAATACACGGGTCCGCTTTCCGTCGAGTGGGAAGACATATTGATGAACCGCGAACACGGCGCGCGCGAAGCGGCGGAATACACACGCGATCTCGATTTTGAGCGCAGCGACATCGCATTCGACGCGGCCTTCGGCGAGTGAGGTCAAACATCGCTGCTTTCCGGTATTGAACCACAGGTTTGCGGAGAGCACTGCGCGGATGCGAGTGTGAAGGAACATAATGTAAGCGCCATTTCCGTCCTCCAAATCCCCAGATTCCCAGTTCCCTGATTCCCCTTCTCCCTTCTCATGCAAAACAACCTCACTACTTCAACTCGCTCGTTCGTCGGCACACGCCTCTCAATCATGATGTTCCTCGAGTTTTTCATCTGGGGAGCATGGTACGTCACGGTCGGCAATTTTATGGGCGCTCACGAGATGGGCGACATCATCTACTGGGCGTACACGGTGGGGCCGATCGCAGCTCTCGTGTCGCCCTTCTTCCTGGGTATGATCGCGGATCGCTACTTCGCGACGGAGCGGGTCTTGGGCGTGATGCACGTACTGAGCGGCCTCGCCATGTTCGGCGTTCCCTACCTGGCGGACAGTCCGACTCTGTTCATAAGCGTGCTTGGGCCGCACATGCTGTGCTACATGCCGACGCTCGGCCTGACAAACACGCTTGCCTTTCATAATATTACCAATCAGGAACGGCAGTTCCCGATCATCCGCGTCTTTGGCACAATCGGTTGGATCGCCGCCAACTGGGTCGTAAGCAAGTGGCTGCACGCTGATAAGGAAGCGCTGCAGTTCTTTGTGACGGGCGGGGCGAGCGTGCTGCTGGGACTGTACAGCTTCACGCTGCCGCACACGCCCGCGCCCGCGGCGGGTAAGCGGGTTCGGATCGGCGAGATCCTCGGGCTGGACGCTCTGCGGCAACTAGCGAGTTTCCCCTTCGCCGTGTTCCTGCTGAGTTCCTTCCTGATCTGCATTCCGCTGGCGGCGTACTACAACTACGCTCCCGTGTTTGCCGACGCCGCCGGTTTCAAGGATCCCGCCTTCAGCATGTCGTTCGGGCAGGTCGCCGAAATCGTCTTCATGCTCGTGATGCCCCTCTTTTTCGCCTTCCTGGGCGTGAAGTGGATGTTGCTGCTGGGCATGGCCGCGTGGGTCGTGCGCTACGGGCTCTTCGCCGGCGCCGCGGATGACGGGGTGCTCTGGATGATCTTCGTCGGGTTCCTCCTGCACGGGATCTGCTACGACTTCTTCTTCGTTACTGGTTTCATCTATACCGACAAGAAGTCCACGCCCGGCGTGCGCGGTCAGGCGCAGGGCCTGCTCGTCCTGGTGACGCAGGGCCTTGGGATGCTCATCGGCGCGCAGGTCATCGGAAGGCTCGTCAACGCCAATCGAGCCGAGACGTTCGATGCCGTCATGAGCGACGCGCGCGGCCTGCGCGCGCAGCACGATGCTCTCGTTGCCGACGCCGGAGGTAAAGTGACGGCTGAGGCGCAGCAGATCTGGGAGGCCTCGTCGGCGCAGATGCTCGAAGCACACGACTGGCAGATGATATGGCTCATCCCCTGCATCATGGCGGCGGCTGTGATGATCCTGTTCTTCCTGCTCTTCTGGGATAAGGGCGTGCGCAGCAAGCCGGGACGGGCACCAGCGGCCGCCGAGCCTTACGCGACTGAGGCCCCGCGCGATCCGGTGGCATGACGCCGACGCCGAATGCAGCCGCGAATCATGCCTCGTCCGTCGACTCCCAGCGGTGGTTGCCGAAGCACTGGACGAGCTGATCGCGCGAGTGCAGTTTCAATACGTCGTAGATCGCCTTCACGTGGCCGTGGACCGTGTCATACGTCCGCTCCAGGCTCTGTGCGATCTCCCGTTGGGTCTTGCCCTGGAGCAGGAGGCGTACGACGGATCGTTGCATGGGCGTGAGACGCCGCAGGCCGTCCTCACGCTCCAGGTGGGGAATGAGCAGCGACGCCTCGTACGCTGCCTGCACCTGGGGCGCAAGCACGGCCAGATCCTCCAGCGTCTCGTTCGCCGGTCCCTCTGTGTTCTGTAGGTCTTCGATCTGTATCAGCAGCGCCTCTCGAGTCGGTCTGCGGGAGGTGGCGCCCACCCAACGCGCCCCGCCGCCGAGTTGGGCGCGCTCACGAACCCGACGATAGGAGCAGCGTTGCCAGACTGGCGTCGGCACGAGTTCCGGCAGGCGGCCGATCCCGCAGCGTGGCGGGTAGAGCGTGTGGCCCGCAGCTGTGGAGAACTCGTCCTCCGGCCAACTCCCGCAAAGCACCCGGTCCTGCAGCGCCGGCGAATCCGCGTCGAAACCGTACACGGCGGCGGCCTTCACCGCCCAGCCGCGGCGCACCTGATCCCACTGGCCGAGAAGCACCGCCAGGCCGGTCTGCTCTGCCAGGGCGTCCGCGAGCTGCGCTGCAGCGGCGTCCAGCCAGCGAGCGAGGGGCTGTTCCCCCAGTAGCGCTACGGCGCGGGTGCAGTCGCAGAGTCTGCGCAAGCGAGCCAGCTCACCAGGAAGATCTGCTGACCGCGAGTGCTTCGCACGACCGCCGGCATTGTTGGTTCGATGCATGAGAAGCGCCATCGCAGGGTCCGGATGTCCGGGAGCCGCAGCGTGGCTCCGCCCAGGGTCGGCGCAAACGCAAGACACGAAGCGCCGCACCCCCTTCTACGGGTGGCGGCAGCCCATTCGCAGAAACCCGACCAAAAATCTGGCAGTGCGCAGGGAGCTGCAACTCCGGAATCGCGACGTTCGGTAGCAAGGGAATCAGGGACGCACACCGATCGCCGATATGATCTGGGCCAGTTCGGCCTGCAGTTCGCTCTCATCCGACACCTGCTCCCGTACGACCTCCTCGATCGCCTCCCGAAACCGCTGTCGAACCTTGCGGACGATCGCATAGACCTGGTCCGCGCTGCTAAGCCCCGTCTCAGCAGCCAGTTGCGTCGCGTCGGGACGCGCGTCAGCGTCCGTTCCAAGAAAGCAGCAGAACCACCGTTCGAAGATCTCGAAGCGGTCCGTCTGGCCCGAGTCGACGAAGCGCTCCCGGCAGCGCCGCAGCGCCTCGCTGAGAACGGCTGCGGCCCAGCGCCGCTCGAACAGGTCCTCCGCCGGCAGACCCTGAAGGTCGAGGAAGTTTTGTTCCTCCTGCTCCAGCACTGAGGCGGGGATGATGATCGACTCGCGGCGTTTGTCCTTGCGGCGCTGATCGATGATGTGGTTGCCGATCGCGGCCTTGAGGTAGGTACGCAGCTTCGCCTTCTGCGAGTTGGCCCGCTCGAAGAGGTTTCTGCCGTAGACCACCTCTGCGAAGAAGGACTGGGTCAGTTCCGCCGCCTGTTCACGCTGGAACCCCTGCCCGCGTATGAAGCTGTAGATCGGCGAGAGATACTGGTCGGCAAGCTGGATCTGGGCCTGCCGACGCAGCGCCTCGTCCTCTCCGCGAAGGGCGTCGATCAACGTCCAGCGCGTCGGGGAGAACTCCGCATAGGTGTTTCT
>CAZZPX010000240.1:0-5715 GCA_964655955.1 uncultured Phycisphaerales bacterium
TCGCCCGCCTTCATGCGCTTCACCTCGACGCCGCTGGGCTTGAAGGCGTCGACGTTGTCCTTGAGCAGCGGCCAGGTGCCCCAGTGGATGGGAATTGCGAGCTTCGGCTTGATGAATTCCGCCGCCTTGCTCGCCAGTTCGGGTCCCATGGTGAAGCGATCGCCGGCGCAGATGGCGGCGACGTCGGGCTTGTAGATCTCGCCGATCAGCTTCATGTCGCTGAAGAGCGCCGTGTCGCCGCAGTGGTAGAACGTCTTGCCCCCCATGTTGACCACCACGCCGCAGGGTTGGCCCATATACGCGTCGTCGTAGGAAGAGGAGTGAAACGCCTGCGTCAAGGCGACGAAGCCGAAGGGCGTCTCGACCTTTCCCCCGGGATTGAGCAATTCGACGTTCTTCACGCCCCGGCCCTGGAGGTATTCGCCGAGTTCGAAGGCGGCGAAGACGGTGGCGCTGTGCTTCTTGGCCAGATCGAGCGTGTCGCCGACGTGATCCGCGTGGCCGTGCGTCAGCGCGATGAACTTGCAGGTAATGTCAGCCGGCTTGTGCACCGCCTTGGGGTTGCCCGTCAGGAACGGATCGAGCGCCAGTGTGTGCGTGCCGTCCGAAAGCAGAAAGCCGGCGTGTCCGAGAAAGGTGATCGAAAGTGACATGTGTGCCCTCCCAGTGGCTGTTGTGCTGACGAGCGCTCATGGTACCGCATGGGCTCGGCTGCGGACGCTGGCGCAGGCGAGGGCCGGCAGGCGCGCGAAAAACGCCCCGAGGGATGCTCGGGGCGCAGGGTGGGATCCACCGACGGCGTGTGGGGCTGTGTGACTCCGGCGCTGTGCTCGCGCTCGGAATCCCGTCGAGCCCGACGGGCGCCACTGGTGGGGGGATGACCCTGACGATTTTCGCTCGATCAGGAACGTGTCTTCCAGTCGAGGTTGGCTGACTGCCCGCCGTGATCGGAGAGGAGTCAGCGGCGGGCCTGGGTTGGCCGCGTGCAACTCCATCGCACGCGCGGTGAGGCGGCGGTTCGTCCCGGAAGCCGCGCCGTCCTGAGCGTAAGGTAGCCCCGATTCAGGAACTTACAACACGGATTCCGCAAGATGCCTCAACTGAATCTCCCTGGCCGTCCGAGAACCGACCGAGTATGAAGAACAGAGGCAAGCCGCTCGTCACATCGGACCAGCAGAGTACGAGTGGCCGCAGACTCGGGCCGCCTCTGAGCGCACAGGCCGCGGAGCCTGGGCGAGCGCGGGCGAATGCGCTGCGGGCATTCTCCCGGCCCGACTGTGCGTGTTTCGCCCCCACATACCGGGGGTTGCGCTGCCCAGTACCGCGCAGACGCGCATCGGCTCGGGGCGGGCGTCCCAACGCGCATAACTGCCGCAGACGTTACGACCCACGGGCAGCAGGCGGGCTGCTGCCCTCGCGGACCGATTCGGGCCGTGGACCTGCCGATGACTGCCGACGAACGCGGCATCGCCAGGGAGGCCCAGCCATGAAGTGTCCCATCTGCGAATCGACGCTCAAGCCGGTCGACTACGAAGGCGTGGAGGTGGACGTCTGCGAGACGTGCGGCGGGGAGTTTCTCGACGCCGACGAACTCGGGCACATTGTTCGCGTGCGGGAAGAGGTCTTCCCCGACGATGTTCGCGAAGTGCTGAGCCTGCGCCAGCCGGTCTTCGGCGTGCCCATCGAGGAGCGCCGCCGTCAGCTCTGCTGCCCCAAGTGCGGCTGCGAGATGCACGCGCTCAACTACAGCACGGACAGCGGCGTCTACGTCGATCGCTGCGGCGCATGCGGCGGCTTCTGGCTTGACGCGGATGAACTCGAGCACGTGCAGATCCTCGCCGAGCACTGGGCGGACGAAGCGCCCGAGGTGGCGCGCCGCATGGCGGGCCGGCTCGAAGCGGCGCGCCTGGAGGCAGCGCGGAGGAGCAACGGCGTCTTCGCCGGCTCGCGCTTCGCCTTCGTCAACGCCCTGATCAACCGCATACTCGACGCTGCCTGACTCGGCGTCAGCGAGCCGCGCCGTTGACGGCGCCGCCTGCGGGCGCGTCGTCGGGCGGTCGCCAGGGCACGCAGATCTCACCTTCCAGCGACGCTCCCGGCGCGATGACCAGCCGGCCGGCCCGGATCGCGCCGATACACACGGCTCTGCGCTCCAGCCGCACTGTGGCGGTGGTTTCGATGGCGCCTTCGATACTGCCCTCGCAGGTGACGCCTTCGACGCCGATGACTTTCTTCGCGACGACGCGCCCCTTGGGCTTGACCACGACCTTGCCGCACGAGGGGAGCGTGGTCACCGCGGTGTAGCCCTTGACCGTGACGTCCTGGGCCATGAGCTGGCGGGCGCAGCTCGGGCAGGAGACGGTGATGGCGCGGGGGCTGACCTCGAAGGCATGCCCGCAGAGATAACAGGTCACAGGTCTCAGAGCGCGCGCTTTACCCATGCAGCCGACCAGTCCCCGCGAAACGCTTCTCCTCTAGCGCCGTGGCGGCGCGGCAGGCGTTACTTCTTTCCCGCGGTCTCCTGCTTGTGATCCTTGACGACCACCTCGGGCGTCTTCTCTTCGCGCTTCTGCCCGCCCGATGATGAGGAGGAAGACGAGGCGGCTGAGCCGGGCCGGGGGGAGCCGTTGGCGCTCACGCCGATCCGGCAGGTGCCGACGAACGAGGCACCGTCCGCCATGCTCATGCGGGCAGCGACGATGTCGCCGTTGAGCACGCCTGACGCCTGCAGGTCGATGCGGTCCGTGGCCTCGACGTTGCCCTCGACGTGGCCCTGGACGGCGACCTCGCCGGCCTTGATGTCGGCCTTGCAGTGAGCGCCGTCGGCGACGGAGAGCTTGCCCTTGGCGGTGATCGTGCCCTCGACCGTGCCGAGGATCTGGGCCGCCCCGTCGTAGGTGAGATCCCCCTTGAAGGTCGCATCCTTGCCGATGATCGTGCCGAAGTCGTTACTGGCTGATGACATAGAGCAGGTCTCCCAAGCTGTCATTCGTGGGGTGCCGCCGCCTGGCGGACGACTCCGTGGTCCGCGCGCCGGAGCGGGGTAGCGTACCCATTCACCGGGTCCGGCGTCGGCCGGCCAGCGGTGCAACGTGCCGGAAGGCGGCGAGATTTGCGCGTGAGGACGATTTCGGGAGGAAACGGGGATGAAACACGCT
This sequence comes from uncultured Phycisphaerales bacterium, assembly GCA_964655955.1. Lineage (GTDB taxonomy): Bacteria > Planctomycetota > Phycisphaerae > Phycisphaerales > JAGLTS01 > CAZZPX01. The sequence continues at coordinate 3,159 of CAZZPX010000240.1, forward strand.
GCCGGTCGTGCGGAAACTCGCACGTCGCGAGGAGAAATCGACGTTTGCAGATGCGTCGAGCCCGGCCGCAGAGGGCCGCGCGAATCGCCGGGCGGTGGCGGTAGACTGCGGAGCGGGCGGCTGTCAGCCCCGAAGGAGGCCTGCGGTGACCAGGGCGGAAGCACCTGGCGCAACACGAGCCGACCGATATCTCCTCCCCGTGCTGAGAGGGGCGGTCTCCGTACATCTGGTCGTGCTCGCGATCATGTACATCAGTGCCTGCGCCGACTACCGCGATACCACGCTCGACATGTCCGGGCTGGCTCTGCCCATGCGAGCCATCGTCTTCACCTCGTACCAGCCGTATCTCTTCTTCCTCACGCTGCTGGCGCTCGATGTCCTCGCGCTCTACGTCATGCTATCCAGGCACGGCAGAATGCGGCGCGTCGCTGTGCGCGGCTATGTAATTGCCGTGGCGGTCGTGGGGGGATTTCACCTCGCGGCAGTGGCGATCGCGGCAGCGCTGAGCCCGATTCGCGGCGCCGCCATGACATTCGTCACGGAATGGTGGTTCTTTCGCGGCATGCTCGTGAACGTCGCCCTGCTCGCCACACCGTTGCCTTTGACACTGCTCAGCGAGTGGATTCGCTCGAGAGGCTGGCGGCGTGCGGCTCGGGGCGTGTGCCCGCGGTGCGCCTACTCGCTGCGCGGTCTGCCGGGGGCGCAGTGCCCCGAGTGCGGCTACGAACTCACGGGGCAAGAGAAGTCAATTGTCGAGGCGCATCGAATCGCGGCAAGGCGTGACGAAGTATCCGAGCGCGCGTGACGAGGCGAAAGGGTTTCTTCGCGCGCGCGGGAAGCGCTCCGCTGCGAGTCGCGGCTAAACATCTCCCGTCGCTTCGTCGCTCGGTCGCTTCACCTGCCGTTGCCGTTGCGGTTTCCGTACGGACGCTGCGGCGCCACGCCGATGGGTTGGCCGCCGCGCACGCGGTAGCAGCCTTCGCCGAGCAGCTCGGCGATGCGGTGTCGCAGGGCCGGCGTCGCAGCGAGCTTGAACTGCGACGCGTGCAGGGACACCTGCTTGCCGGCCGCGACAATGTTAATCAGGAGCGGCACGCGCGCGTCGTACTCCTCACGATCGTCGACTGTCTGCATCGTTCCCTTGAGGTGGTAGAGCAGATCCGCGCCGCCGGCCAGGCGACCGTCATCGACGGTGATCTCGATCTGGGAGGCGAGCCGGCGCTCGGCCTGCTCGACGGGGAACGCGTCCTCGACGATAAGCTGGCAGTCGCCGCGCGCCAGATCCACCTGGGCGTGCAGAATGACGATGCGATCGGACTGTATGAACTCGCCGCAGCGCCCGAACGTGCGCGGGAAGAGCACGCAATCGATCTGCCCCTGCAGGTCCTCGAAGGTGATGATCGCCATCTTGTCGTTGTTCTTGGTGATGACGTTGCGCACGCGCGTCACCTGGCCGCCGATGTAAATCAGGCTGCCGTGTGAAAGCTGCGTGACGCTGCGCGTGTCAGCGTTGCAGAAGGCCTCGATCGTGCGGCGATGCTGATCGAGCGGATGCGCGGAGAGATAGAAGCCGAGCAACTCCTTCTCCTTCTGAAGCATTAATCTCTGATCCCAGGCGGGAACGTCGGGGAGGCGCGGCTCGGGCTTCACCTCCGGCGCCGCCTCTTCGAAGGCGCCGAAGAAGTTCATCTGGCCCGCGCCCTTGTCGGCGTGCACCTGGGCGGCGGCGCCCACGGCCGACTCGATCGCGACCACCAGCGAGGCGCGCTTGTCCAGACCGTGCAGCGAATCGAACGCGCCGCAGGTGACGAGCGCTTCGATCGTCGCCTTGTTGACCTTCTCCAGCGGCAGGCGCTCGCAGAAGTCGTAGAGCGATTCGTACCTGCCCTGCTCGCGCCGCTCGTCCACGATGGCGCGAATGGCGCTCGAACCGGTCCCCTTGATGGCGTTGAGGCCGAAGCGGATGTGGCCGTGCAGGTTGTCGCGCGGCTCGTCTTCTTCATATACCACGGAGAAGTCGTATTCGGAGAGGTTGACATCGGGCGGCGACACCTCGATGCCGATGTGCGGCTTCTCGTCCGTGTGATCCGGGTACAGCGTGCGGCGGCAGTCATCAAGGTAAACGATCCAGTCGGCGACTTTCTGCGCCTGCGACTCGTAGGTGAGCACCGCCGCCATGTAGTGCGCCGGGAAATACGTCTTCAGGTACGCCGTCTGGTAAGCGATGATCGCGTAGCCCGTCGAGTGCGACTTGTTGAAGCCGTACCCCGCGAACTTGAGGATCAGCTCGAAAAGTTCCTCGGCGGCCTTCCGGTCGAGCCCCTTGGCCTGCGCGCCCTCGATGAAGCGCGGCCGCTCCTTGTTAATGACCGATTCCTTCTTCTTGGAGATCGCCTTGATGAGCGTATAGGCGGCGCGCAGGGGAATGTCGCCCAGGCTGTGCACGATCTGCATCACCTGTTCCTGGTACACCATGATCCCATAGGTTTCGCTGGTGTATTCATCGACAATGGGGTGCACGGTCGGCACGCGTTCCTGACCGTGTTTGCGGCGGTTG
>CAZZPX010000241.1:0-5686 GCA_964655955.1 uncultured Phycisphaerales bacterium
GTCGCGGCCGTAGTCGCCGCGCTCCGACGTTCCGCCGTACGTTTTCTGCCAGGCGAGCGTGCCGTCCGGCAGGTACTTGACTGCCGCCATGTCCGTCGACACGTACGGCTGGCCGAGCTGCCCCACGACGTAGATCTCGCCCGAGTCCGGGTCGACCGCGACGGCCCACGCCTCGTCCACGTTGGTGTACACCCCGCCCAGCACTTCGCTCCACAGAACGTTCCCCTCCGCATCACAGCTCATCACCAGCCACTCCGACCAGTTGCTGAACAGCTCGTGCCACCCCACAGAGATGATCCGGCCGCCCGGCGCCTCGGTGACGGCGTACAGCACATCCCACTTCGCCGCGCCCGGCTGGCGGTCGTAGACGCGCTCCCACATGAGGTTCCCCGCTGCGTCGTACTTCAGCAGCAGCGCATCGAAGTGGCCCCCGCCCCCGTCGTTCCACGACGCCCCCGCCACGATGACCTCCCCGTCAGCGGTCACCTTGATCTCGCTCGGCTGGTTGTTCTCGCCCGGCGACTGATACAGACGCTGCCAGAGCAACTCCCCCGTCGGGCTGTACTTGACCGTGACGATGTCAACGCTGATGCCCGTGTCGCCATCCGTGTAGGCGACGCCGGTGACGTAGGCGTTGCCCGCCTCGTCGATCGCTGCATCCTCCGCCCAGCCATAGTCCGAGCCGGGCGCGGAGAAGACGTGGCTCCACACCTGCGTCCCCTCCCGATCGTGGCTCACCGTCGCCATGGCCCGCTGCCCGAAGCCCGACTCGACGGAGCCGACCGCGACGGTGCGGCCATCCGGCCCCAGCGCCAGGGCGTTGACCCAGTCGCTCTTCCCCGCCGGGCCGTCGTAGCGTGCGACCCAGTCGAGGCGCGCCCCGGGCTGAACGGGCTGCTGAACGGGCGCCGTGCCCGCGATCTGCCCCGCCGCCGCTGTCGAGAACAGCGCTGTCGCCAGTGTGCATCCGAGCCAGCCCAGCCGCGCCCCGTGGCTGCGCGCCGTTGTGTCTGTGTGTTGCATCGGTTTCTCCCGTTCAGTGCGTGCCTGCTGCGGTCATTACGATGCGGCTCTCGCCTTTCGTCAAGGCAGCCGCGCCCCGCCACCCGGCGAAACCACGACCAGCCCCGCGCTATTCCAGCTCGGACCCGCCCGAGCGCAGACGCTGGATGCGGCACGGCGGCACGCTTCACCTGCTCGAAAGAGAAAAGGTGCAGGAAAAGATCCGCTGCACGATCGACAGGCCAGGGACGGATGATGGAGTGGTGCGAGAAGGATCCGCGCAGCGCGGCGCGCAGCGAGCCGCGCACGACGGAAGCGCCCAGCACCCCCGCGCCGGCGCGCTACGCCGCCTCGAGCTGTGCGACCTCGCCTGCGCCGGCCTGCTCCATCCGCATCGCGCTCGGCGCCGCCGCCAGCGACCGGCTCACATCGTACTTGCCGCTCGCCGCCGGCGGCAGCAGCAGCCTCGCGTTCATCTCCTCCAGGTAGCGATCGCGCAGCTCACGCGCCGCCGCCACGTACCTGGGATCGTTCTTCCGCTTCTGCCGCTTCGGCTGCGCCGCCCGGACCGCAGCCGGGTCCGGAGCGGGCTCCGTCGGCGCAAAACGCAGACCCCCGCGCGCAATCGCCTTGGGATTCACCGCGACCGCCGGCTGCCGCTTCCCGCGCCGCCGGCCTTGCCGCTTCTCCGCCGCAGTCTCAGCCGCCTCCGCGCTCTCGTTGCGCGGCAGCTCGGGCAGCACGGCCGGCTTGGCGTCGCTCCAGTGCGTGCCCGGCGGAATGGGCAGAACGATCCTGCTCTCCATCAGCGCGCCGCCCGTCGTCTCGCTGGGAAACCAGTACGGCGTTTCCTCATCACCGGCGCGAATCCGCCGCTGCCAGAAAATGTGCATCCGCTGCGCCCGCCGCGACCCCCCCTGCGCCCGGCCGCGCGACCCCGCCCGAAAGGCGAGCGGCACGAAGCCGAGACTCTCCCAGAAGGAGTTCGCCGCCAGGTCCTGGGCGCACCAGCAGCAGAACAGACGCACTCCGTACGGCGAGCGCTCGAACGTCGCCTGCACCAGGGCCGCCCCCGCCAGCCCGCGCTGCTTCGCGGGGTCCACGTTCAACTGATAGATGATCCCGCAGTCATCGCGCTTGAAGTAACGATCCCGATAGATGCAGTAGCCCACCGGATGAGGGGGTGCAGGGGTGAGGGGGGGAGAGGGTGAGGGGGTGCAGCGGTGAGAGGTCACCTCATCATCGCTGCACCTCATCACCTCATCATGTGTCTCTTCGGCGAGAAGCACGTAGCCCTGCTGGATGTTCGCCTCCAGTTGCCGCGTCGGCATCCAGCCGACCATCCGCGAATGCAGCTTCTGCAGCCCGTCCACGAACGCCAGGTCGCTCTGCACCGCCCGGCGAATCGCCAGCGCCACGCGCGGCTGCGGCAGCGCTGCCGCGTGAGCGGGTGCAGGGGTGAGAAAGTGAGCGGGTGAAGGAGTTACCTCATCATCGCTGCACCTCATCACCTCATCACGTTCGCACCTCATCACCGTCGCATCGGCTTGGTTCTGCTCGGTCGATGTGTCAGTCATCGGAGTATCCCGGTCGCTGTTCATCGGCAGATCCAATCACTCATCACCCCTGGCTTCGACACCTCGCCGGCTCGATATCGTCCAGGAGTCAGCGTGCACGATCATGCCGACGAGGGTCCTGAGGATCTGCTCGCAGCGTTCGTGCAGTGCCGCCGCAACCTCCCGTTCGACGTAGCCGCACCTGGCGGCGAACTCCAGCCATACCTGCGTCTCCGCCGCCTCGGCCTCCGCATCGGACAGCTTGGCGCTGAACGCCGCCTTGTAGCGGCGCTTGCGCCACGCCTCCGCCAAGTTGGCGCAGATCGACCTTGAGGAGCGGCGAACCTGATCCGTCAGCGCGTAGCGCTCCTCGATGGGGAACTGCCGGGAGAGTTCGAACACCTGCATGGCGGCTTCCATCGCCGACTGATACACCTCAAGCTGAAAGTGAGTCCGGATCACCGCTGCACCTCATCACCTCATCACCTCATCACCCCCTCACCTCCCTCATCCCCTCAACTACGCCGCCTGCGGCAGGCCGCCCGGTACGTTCGTGCTCAGCGGCTGGCAGGGCGGGCCCGACTCGAACTTGCCGTTGGTCCAGTACGCCGTGAACCACACCGTCGCGCCCGGCTCGATCGTCGGCGGAAACTCCACATCGATCACCAGCTTCGTCGTGCTGCCCTCGTACTTCCACGACTCGATGTCGCTCGGCGCGCTCGCCCCCACGTAGGTGTAGATCGACGCCCCCTTCACGCCCGCCGGCTTGGAGCGGCTGCTCTGCGAGCCCGGATCGTGCAGCCGAATCCGCACCGTGCGGCCCGCAACCGACACGATGTCCATCCCCGGGGCCACGCTGGGCGGCGGCACGGGCGTCGGCTCCACGTCCGGCACGGTCAAGCCCAGGTCGCTGCGCATGGTGTCCGTCGTCCCCGGATACGCCTGCACGATCATCGCCAGCTCGCGCGCTTTGGCCGTCAACGCCGCCTTGGCGTCACGCTTGGTCACGATCAGCGACGGCGTGCGCGTGTCGTTGTCCTGCGCCGCCTGGTACGCCGCGAGGTAGGCGGTGTGCAGCGGCGTATAGCCAGCCGCGAGCAGCGCGTTGAGACCATACGTCTCGGGGCTCGCCACGATCTTGGCGTTGAAGTTGGTGGACCACGCCGCCAGGTCGGCTTCGCGGCTGGGCAGGTAATTGGTGGCCATCGAGGTATCCTCTCTCGTGCGGTAGACACCGCGGACAGATCCGAGCGGTCAGCCGCGCCTGCGAAACGCTTCGCGAACCCGCCGCTCCGGGAACCGCCGTCGGCGTCCGGGCGGGTGCGAATGAACCTTCGCCACGCGAAAAGCTGATTATTTTGCAAACGCCGCGTCGTCGCCCCCCCGCAGCGGGTGACGGCTCCCCCGCAACGGGTCACCCCCCAGTGGGTCGCGCCCGAACTCGCCGCAAAGCCCGCGCCCCCCGCGCAGCGCCCGCGCAGCGCCGCCTGCACACCTCTTTCTGCGCTGTACAGACCTCTGTGCGCCGCGCAGAGACCTCTTTCCTCGGCGCAGAGACCTCTTTCCTCGGCGTAGAGACCTCGTTCCCCGCCGTTCACACCTCTTTCCCCGCCGTTCACGCCTCTTTCCCCGCCGCGCAGACCTCTCTGCGCCGCGTAGAGACCTCTTTCCGCGGCGTAGAGACCCGTTTTCGCCGCGTTCACACCTCGTTCCGCCGCGTACAAATCTCTCCACCGGGCGCGCGGGAGAGCCTGCGCGAGCTGAGAGTTCCAGGCAAGGCGAGAGATCCCGGACAAGGATGGTGTCTCCGCAACCGATAAGCTGCGCATGAACGAGACTCACTGGCCATGTCGTGGTGTCGCCGAGCACGCCTATTGCCCGCGCCTCTTCTATTACATGACGGTGGAAGGCGTCTTTCTGCCCAGCGCGGACACCGAGCAGGGGGCCGGCGTCCACACCCGCGTCGATCGCCCCAGCGAGGCCCCACCGGCGCCTGAAGGGAACGGCAAAGACAGAGGCGACAAGAGAAAGATTGAAAAGCTGGAAGAGACCGAAGCCGACCCGGAGCGACCCCGCTCGGTCCGCAGTCTCGCCCTCACCAGCGATCGGCTGGGCCTCACAGCCAAGCTCGACCTGGCCGAGATCAACGGCACGACCGCAGTTCCAGTCGAGTATCGCAAGGGCCGGCCGAAGCGCACCGGCGAGGCCGCCGAACCCGTCGATGAAATGCTGGAGCAGCCGCGCCTGCTGCCGGGGCCGCAGCCGTGGCCGACCGATCGCGTCCAGATCGGCCTCCAGGCAATTCTGCTTGAAGAAGCCGGCTATACCGTGTCCGAGGCATACCTTTACTATGCAGCCGAGCGCCTCAAGCTCCATATCCCCGTCGATGAGGCGCTCAAATGCGAGGCGCTCGCGGAACTGGAGGCGGCCAAGCGCTGCGCCGAGGGACCGAGGCCGCAGCCGCTGGTCAACGACCCGAGGTGCCCGCGTTGCTCCCTCCAGCCGATCTGCCTGCCCGATGAGATCAACCAGCAACGGCTGGCCGGACCCGAGACGAACGGCGATGCCGCCCGCGAAGAACTCACGCCGCGCAAGCTCTGGCCGCCGCGCGATGACGGCATCCATGTCGTCCTGATGCGCGACGGCATCCGCGTCGGCGTGCGCGGCCAGTTCGTCCGCATCACCGACAAGGACGGCGGCGTGGTCCGCGACCTGCCGCTGGCGAACATTGAATCGCTCGCCGTGCTCGGCGGCGTGCAGGTCTCTTCCCAGGCCCTCGCCGTCTTCGCCGACCACGAGGTGCCCGTCGCCTATCTCAGCGCTGCCGGCCGATTGGTCGCCATGATGGATCCTCTTGGCCCGACCAGCGCCGCTATCCGCGCCGCCCAGGTTCGCACCTTCGACCGGCCCGAGAAAGCCCTTCAGCTCGCCCGCGCTGTCACCATCGCCAAGATCGCCAACCAGCGGACGCTCCTCATGCGCAACCACGCAGCGCTGCCCGCTCGCATCGCTGCGGACCTCCAGGACAGCATCGCTGCTGCCGAGCGCGCGATCACGATGAATGAACTGCGCGGCCACGAGGGCAACGCCGCCGCCATCTACTTCCGCCACTTCGCCGGCATGTTCAA